>JBCBSY010000452.1:0-2259 GCA_039818925.1 Pseudomonadota bacterium
GTTTGTCGCGCGCGGTGGATGGGGCACGGTTTGCGCGCACGCTGGCGACATTGTTCTCTGGCGGCGCCCCTTTGCTCGACAGCCTTGTGGGCGCGCAACGCACCGTTTCGAACCGCTATATCCGTGACCGGTTGAACCGCACGGTCTCCATGGTTGGCGAAGGGGCGTCGCTGGCGGCCTCAATCAAACGCGCCGATGTTTTGCCGCCAATGCTGACTCATATGATCGCTGCAGGAGAACGCGCCGGCGCGCTTTCGGAATTGCTGGACAAGGCGGCTTTGCAGCTGGAAGAGGAATTCGATACCGCATCGACGGTAGCGCTGCGACTGCTTGAGCCAGCAATTATTGTCGCCATGGGCGGCGCTGTTTTGGTAATTGTGTTGTCAATTTTGCTGCCAATCCTGCGGATCAATACGCTGGCTGTGGGTTAACCCGGAGATGAACATGAAAACTCAGTCCAACAGACAGAAAAAGCGCCGCGGCCAGAAGGGTTTTTCGCTTGTTGAATTGTTGGTGGCCCTGGCGATTTTGGCGATGATTTCCGCTATCGTGGTTATCAATGTGCTGCCTGCACGGGACAAAGCTGCTGTCGACACCGCGAGAATCGATATTGGCGTGATCGAAAACGCGCTCGATCAGTATCGGCTCGACATGTTGAATTATCCTACCGCGCAACAGGGGATCGCAGCGCTCGTCAACGTGCCTTCGGATGCGCGCAACCCTGGCAATTACCGCCCTGGGGGATATTTGCGCGGTGAACTGCCGTCCGATCCATGGGGCAACCCCTATCAGTACCGGTTCCCAGGAGAACGCGGCGGCGTCTATGACCTGTTTTCCTATGGCGCTGATGGCGAGCCGGGGGGTGAGGGCCTCAATGCGGATATTGGCAACTGGACGAATGAGTGAACAAGCGGACACACACGCCCGCGCGCAGCACGGCGTTACGCTCGTTGAGATTTTAATCGTCTTGATGATCGCCGCCCTCGTGGCGGGGATCATTATCCTGAATGCGCCGCCCGGGCGCACGGACGCGCGGAAGACAGCGGAAACTTTTGCGGCAAGGCTTGATCTGATGGCGCAGGAAGCGGTGACGACGGGCGCGCTGATGGGCATGGAGGTTTCCGAGGGGGGTTTTTCAACCTATCGCTATCAACGGGGCGAATGGCGCGCCTTAAAATCGCTCGCTAATAACACTGCGGTTTTTCCAGCGGAGTTTTCCGTAGAAGTGACGCTTGAAACGGCGGTGCATAAAAATGAACAGAACACAGATCGGCGCAAGCAGTCACGGCTTGGCGATGAGCCGGAAACGCCAAATCCCAATGTAACGTTTACGCCGACCGGGCAAACGACGCCGCTTGAAGTGGTCTTTCGTGAACGCCGGGAGAGCATTCGGGTGCAGCTTGATGGCGCTGGAAAGGTTGAGTTGAGTCGAGATGAAAGCGCATAAGCCACAACGCGGCGTCACACTTGTCGAAACCCTTGTCGCCCTCGCGGTGATGGGGTTCGTGGTTTCGTCTCTGCTTGTTATGATCAGTCAGAACACCAGATTTTCCGCTGCCATGCGGGACAAAACACACGCACAGATCGCGGCCGACAACTTGATGGTCGAAGCCCTGATCCTCAATGAGGCGCTCGAAATCAGTGAGACTGAAGGCGAGATTGAAATCAGCGGCGCGCCGATGGCATATCGCCGGGTCGTCGCAGAGACAGGTGTTGGCGGCGTCTTACGGATCGACATCACGGTTACGGCGCCTGATAAGGCGCAGACGCTGGCGCAAGCAGTTTCCATGCGGAGGCGGCCATGATCGGGGCCAGTCAACGCGGCATGACCCTGCCGGAAGTGTTGATCGCGCTTTTGGTGTTTGCAGCGATTGCTGCGACCAGCGTTTACGCCTTGCGGCTGGGTGTCGATAGCCGCGATCAACTGGCAGCGGTCGATGATGAACTGAAAGCCTTTCAGATCGCGCGCACGCTGATCAAAGATGACCTCGCGCAAGTCACCGCGCGCGTTGTGCGAAACGAATTCGGCGATGCCCGCCCGGCGGCGTTTATCGGCAATCTCGAAAGTTTCGGTGCGCGGCGCGAAGATGACGAGCGCTTGCTGGCCGCCTTTGTGCGTTCAGGCTGGCTAAACCCCGCCGCAAACGAGCCCCGCAGCACCCTGCAATATGTTGAGTATGTCTACCGCAATGGCGCGCTATTTCGGAAAAGCCGTGCTTTTCTCGACGAAGCTGCGAATGCCGATACGACGGAGCGTAT
>JBCBSY010000453.1:0-2256 GCA_039818925.1 Pseudomonadota bacterium
ATTTTGTGAGCCGCTTGCCGCCGCGATAATGGCCTTTCGCCTCCGCCTGGATGCGAGCTTGTTTGTCAAACACCCCAAAGGCGTCATCCATGTCCGCAGGGCCGCGGGCGTTGGCGGCGGCGCGGGCGCGATCATTCTTGCCCATCGACCAGGTTGGCCGGTCGCCGTATTGGCTGGCCTCGCGAACCTTCTTGGCCTCATCATCGGACAGGCCGTCAAAATAGTTCCAATTGCGATTATGCTCGCGTGCGTGCTCCAGGCAGAGCCAAATCCGGGCGCGGGGCTCGCGCGGGCTTTTTGGCAGGCTGCAGGCCGCTTTGGATTCGCAGCCCGGCACGGCGCAGTCCTCATCGACCGGCTCGGCCCAGACCGCCTTTTTCTTTGCCTGTCGGCTCGGCGGCTTCACGCGGATGTCAAAACCAAGTCTGGGTTTGTAATTTTTCTCTGCCATGGCGTGCAATATGGTATCGCTTGGCGCTTGACACAATCTTGACGTCTGTGGCTGTTAGGGAGATGACCGGGGACATGCGAGTTTCTGATTCTATTGCCCAAAAACTGAAAGACGCGCTGACGCCCGAGCGGCTTGAGGTGACCGATGAGTCGCACCTTCATGCGGGCCATGCGGGCGCGCCGGAAGGCGGCGAGTCGCACTTTCGGCTGTTGATTGTGTCAGCGGCCTTTGAAGGATTAAGCCGCGTCGCAAGACAACGGCTGGTGAACGACGCATTGCGCGACGAACTTGCTGGCCCTGTACACGCGCTTGCCATGAAAACGCTGACGCCCGATGAGGCGAGCCAGTAAGGCAAGCGGGTTGAGGGGCGGATCACCGCATTTCATTCTCTGCTGGTCGAACGTGGCTGGACTGCTGCGTTGGAAGCGCTAGCTTTGCTCAAGAAACCGGGACGTAAGAGAACGGGGCGCATATGTGGCGCATGGCAGCTGCGATCAGCGGCATACTGACCTTTGTAACAGCAATTGCTGGAAACGTGCTCGCTCAATCGCCGCAAACACAAACGCTCGATCAACGCTTAACCCAGGCGGCGTCAGAAAACCGTTATCGCCTTGAATATATTGATGGCGCGTTTTCCGGACCAGCCTGGGAAATATTGCTGCGAGAGGCGCGCAAGGCCCAGTTTTTCCTCCTTGGTGAAGAGCATGGCATTGCCGAGAATCCAAAACTCGCAGCGGCTTTGTTTAGAGAGCTGACAAGCTCCGGTTACTCTAAAGTTGCAATTGAAATATCGCCGCCAATCGCCGCGCAACTTGACCGTGTGCTTCGCGAAGATGGACTCGAAGGCTTGCGTGATCTCTATGCCACGCCAGGCGGAGAGCCAGCCTTTTTCGGCATGAAAGAAGAGGCGGAGTTTATTTCGGCTGTTCGGGACGCCGTGAAGGACAAGTCGCCCGTGCTATGGGGCGCTGATTATGAAGTCAGCGGCGACCGGCAGCTGATCGCGATGCTGGAAGCAAAACGAAAGCCCGATGACGCGGAAACGGCATTAGCGGCATTGCGCCAGGCGTCCAATCAATCCTGGGTCAAATATTTTGAAACCGGCGGGCCGCAGTTCATTTTCAGTTTTGCCGGCGATCCGGAACTGGTGCGCGCAGTCAAAGAAGCGTGGCCGCGCCGTGATGACCATGCTTCCTGGGTCCTCGACACGCTGGAGGAAACGCTGGAGATCAACAAACTGTGGGTTACGGGCAATAGCTGGGCGTCCAATGAACGGCGCGGCGCGTTTTTGCGATCCAATTTTCTAAGGCACTGGCGCGCTGAACAGAAAAAGGAAAATGCGCCTAAAGTCCTTGCGAAATTCGGCGCATCGCATCTGGTTCGTGGGCGGAATAATACGGAGACATACGACCTTGGCGCCTTGTTGCCGGAACTTGCGGAAATTCACGGGGGCGAGGCATTCAGCGTGCTGGTGTTGCCGGGCGCCGGCGCCATGACGGCGGTATTGAACCCGACAGACTTCTCCTATGCGCCGGCGCCGGCGAAGGACGGCTATGCGCGCGGTATTGAGGCCATCACCACCGCTGCCTATGGGGACGCATTCACCTTGATCGATTTGCGTCCTTTGCGCCCGATGCTGGGATCAGCGGCGCGGGACGCTTCGGCGGATATGAAACGCATCGTCCACGGGTTTGATATGATGTTGATGATGTCGGGGTCGACGGCGTCGACAGAGCTTGTACACCCGAAGCCGGATCCGGCGTCGCTTTTGGACAGGGCCCAATAGAACTTGATGTCCTGACAAG
>JBCBSY010000454.1:0-2254 GCA_039818925.1 Pseudomonadota bacterium
AATTCACTTTTTTAGCGCGACCCCCTGCGCACTGGGAAAAGACTTATGGCAGCAGATACAGCCCACACCGCAACGGCCGGCGAAACACAAGGCGAGCGTGACTTAAAGCGGATTTTCGCACTGCAAAAAAGCGCTTATGCCGAGGCGCCCTTTCCCTCTTACGCTGAGCGGATTGCCAATCTTGATCGGATCATTCGCCTGACAGAAGCCAATGAAGAGGCGTTCATCGCCGCGATCAGTGAGGATTTCGGCAATCGCGCGCGTCACGAAACGATCATTGCCGAAATCGTTGTGACGGTCTCCGGCGCGAAACTGACCAAACAGCATTTGCGCAAATGGATGCGCCCACGGGGCGTGCCGACGCCGCTACACATGCTGCCGGCGCGCAGCCGCATCGAACCGCAGCCGCTTGGCGTGGTTGGGGTTATTTCGCCTTGGAACTATCCATTGCAATTAGCGCTGGCGCCCGCCATAGCGGCGCTGGCCGCCGGCAATCGCGTGATGATCAAGCCAAGCGAGTTGACGCCACAGCTCGCCGCAGCCCTGAAATCCGCCATTGCTGCTGAATTCGACGAAGATGTGTGTGCGGTTGTCACCGGCGGCGTTGAAACCGGTCAGGCTTTTACCGAAACGCCTTTCGATCATTTGCTGTTTACCGGATCGACGCAGGTCGGCATTCGCGTGGCCCAGGCGGCGGCGAAGAACTTGACGCCCGTCACGCTCGAGCTTGGCGGCAAGTCGCCGGCGATCATCGACGCAAGCGCCGATCTTTCCAAAGCTGCCCGGTCCATCGCCCATGGGAAAATGTTAAATGCGGGTCAGACATGCGTCGCCCCCGACTATGTTCTGGCGCCGCGAGATAAGATCGACGCTGCCGTCGAAGCGCTATCCAACGCGGCGCGCGAGATGTTTCCTGCAATCGACACCACAAATGATTACACATCCATCGTCTCAGACCGGCATTTTGCGCGGCTGAAATCACTAGTGGACGAAGCCCGCGATCGCGGCGCGCGTATCGTTGAAATCGGCTCCTCAAATGCGCTTCACCCGCAACGGAAAATCCCCCTGACCATGGTGATCGACCCGCCAGCGGACGCCAGCGTCATGCGCGAAGAAATTTTCGGCCCGGTCCTGCCCATTCTGCCGATCAGCTCGACCGATGATGCGATCGCCCATGTCAACAAGGGCGACCGGCCGCTGGCGCTCTACTGGTATGGGGAAGACACGACCGCCCGCGATAGGGTTTTGCAGAATACCGTCTCTGGCGGCGTCACGGTGAACGACGCGCTCTGGCATGTGGCGCAAGAAAACCTGCCGTTCGGCGGTGTCGGCAAAAGCGGCATCGGCGCCTATCATGGGGAGGCGGGGTTTGACACTTTCTCTCATTTAAAACCTGTCTTCTACCAGAGTCGCTTCGCCAGCGGCGGGCTACTGCATCCTCCTTATACAGAGAAAACTGATAAAATTTTGTCCTTTGTCCGAAAAATCCTTTAAGGCATATATGAGTCAGAAAAAGAACGGCCGAGAAACAATCGGCCAATTCGATTATGTCATTGTCGGCGCCGGCTCAGCGGGGTGCACGCTGGCGAACCGCCTAAGCGAAGACCCGTCGGTTTCAGTTTGCATTCTGGAAGCGGGCGGGCCTGACAAAAACCCGCTTATTCATGCGCCGATTGGATTTGCGTTTTTTGGAGAAAAATCGCCGCTGAACTGGCGTTTTGAAACGGCCCCGCAGAAACACCTGAATGGGCGCACCGGTCATCAGCCGCGCGGGCGCACATTAGGCGGATCGAGTTCGATTAACGCCATGATTTACATCCGCGGCAGCCGGCATGATTATGAGCGCTGGGCGCAAAGCGGGGCGACCGGCTGGGGTTGGAACGAGGTTCTTCCCTATTTCAAAAAAGCGGAAAGCAATGAACGTGGGCCGGATGATTTTCATGGCGCCGGCGGACCGCTTTCCGTTTCGGATTTGCGGTTCAAAAATCCACTGTCAGATATTTTTCTGGAGGCTGCGCGTGAATTGCAGCTGCCGCGGAACTCGGATTTCAACGGCGAAACGCAAGAGGGCGTCGGTTATTATCAGGTGACGCAACGTGACGGCCAGCGGTGCTCCACCGCCCGCGCCTATCTTCACCCCGCGCTGGAGCGCGGCAATGTCACCGTTATCACCGATGCGCACACCGAACGCGTGGCGTTTGATGGCAAATGCGCCCGAGGCGTCGAATTCTCTCATGACGGCGCGTCAAAAACC
>JBCBSY010000455.1:0-2250 GCA_039818925.1 Pseudomonadota bacterium
CGAACGAGATGGACGCTGACCAGGAAAACCCCCGCAACGACTTGCCGCCGGCTGCGCAGCGCGCGCTGGCCGAGGCCGCGGCGCGCCGAAAGGCAGAAAAATCCAGCCGCCCGCCAAAGGAAATCGGCGGACCGAAAGGCGAGGAGCCAACCCGCTATGGCGATTGGGAACGCGGCGGTCGCGCTGTGGATTTTTAAGGTTTATTCAGACCGAGCGTTTCTGGTCGCGCTGCACGACGCCATCGGTTACTCCTCCGTGATCGCCAGCGCTTCAATACGGAAGCTGACGGTGTCGCCGACGGGGCCAAGCGCGATGGCTACGCCGTAATCGCTCCGGTTAAAGGCGCCCATCGCAGAAAATCCGGCCGCCTTGCGTTTGGTGACCGGGTCGGCGCCCAGCTTGTTGAGTGTAACGGTCATGGAGACAGGCGCTTCCGTTCCGGCAAGGGTCATGACGCCGGTTACGTTTGCTCTTTGCTTGCCGTCGCGCGGTTCGAGCAACTCAACCGAAGTTGACCTGTAACGAATAGTTGGATTGGTTGCTGCGTCCAGCCAGAATTCGCCGCGCACAATGTCTTCGCGCTGCGCAAGATCGGAGCGGAGTCCCGAAAGTGAAATTTCCGCTGTGACCGAGCTGTTCGCTGGATTTTCTTCATCGAGCGTCAGCGCGCCCTCGATCTCGGTAAACGAACCCATGATGTTGGTGAAGCCAAACCGATCAACCTCCCACAAAATCTGCGTGTGTTCTCCATCAAGAACATAGTTTACCGGTTCCGCCTGCGCGCAGCCCGCGCCGAGAACGAAAGTTGCGATCATTGTTGAAGTGAGATTTTTCATTTGAGGCTCCGGGTTCAGGGTTTCAATTGAAATCAGTCTGTCTGGGCCGCCGCCGGGGTAAGCGTCATCGCGCCAAAGTCTATGATAAAGTCGCCAAAATCCTGCAGCGTATCTTGCCCGATGACGCCATGCCGAAATGATCCGTCATCCAACTGCATGGTTGACGGTCCCGCTTCAATTTCCGCACTGTCGATTTTGATCCGGTAAGACGGGATAACCAGAGTTTCCAGTTCTTCGACGACGCCGCCGAGCCCGCCAACACGGCGTGTCCCCGTTTCGGCGCCGTCCATGAGAGAGGGCGCGGCGTCTTTGGCATGGCTGTAGAATGCTGATTTAACGGCGCCAGTATCCAGGAAAAACCGCAATCGCTCTTTGCTTTGATTGATATGAGCGAGGAGAACCATCTCCCATCCCGAAGTGATCATGTTTGCAGTCTCAACCGTCGGGCGAGCTTTGGTGACGCCAAATCTGATATGTTCTTCATTTTCAGCCTTTGACCATTCGATTCGACCAAGTGAGCGAATAATCGGCAAGCCAAGAACACTCGTGACAAAATATTGTTGCTCGGGAAATGACATGCTTTCGTCCGGCACAACGATAAAGGGGACATTAGTAAATTCCGCGCCGCCAAGTCTCACGCGGTCAGCAATCGCGATCCCGGATTGCACCGTGGCGTTTGTCGATCCGCCAACATCCACTTCTGCCCCGAGCTGGCGAAGATTCATCTTGTTGGCCATTGTTGTTGTTACCGTCGAGAATGCGGCGCCTGTGTCAAAAATAGCGTGATCGCTTACGCCGTTGACCGAAATTGGAATTCGGGGAAGGCCAGCTTTATCACGCGAGATTTCAGCATCATGAGTATCTGCAACCGCAACACCCATGCGTGGTATTGGCGACATGGCGTTGAAAAACGCATAGGACTGGTCGTCAATTGTGACACCGTCGCTGTCATCCATTTCGCGAATGTGGCGCATCGCCTTTGCTGTATCCGCGTAACGGCCCATGCGCACCATAACGCCTGACAAGGCCCGCAGAGCCCGGGCGTCGATCGCAGAGTCGCGGCTTCCCGCTTCCAGCGCCCGGAGTTCTTTTTCGGCGCGCGCGTCGTCTCCGAGCATGGAATGCACAATCGCGTTCGCCAGTTTTTGCGCTTCGGTTGCCCCTTTCTCGGCTTTCCGAAGCAAGAGCAATTTTTCATAATCGTGTTCATCGATGGCGGTGAAGATTGCCTCATCCGCAAACACAGGTTGTGCGGTGACAGCGATCATCAGGCTAACGCTTGCGAGCGTCGCTATGACTTTTCTGAAGCAAAAATCGAACATCATAGCTCCGCGTCAACAAGTGAAAATGCCGGGCGTGGTGTCTTATGATACCGTGACATATTTTTGTTATATCTTCAATGTAGGAAAAATAT
>JBCBSY010000456.1:0-2246 GCA_039818925.1 Pseudomonadota bacterium
GGCTCTGGATCGCCGCCATCCAAGGCAAATGCGGGGATTTTGTTGAGCGGGCCACCGAGCGTGCCCGCCACCATTGCCGCAAGAAGGCGCGGCGCCGGCCACAGCGACGATAACGGTTGCGCCAGCAAATCACGCAACGCCGGCAACAGCTTCATGTTGGATTGATAAATCGGCGTGAACAAAAAGCTTGCTGTCTGATAAAGCCTGACATGCATTCGGCGCATTGCGACAAAGGCTTCTAACGCATCTTCCACGGCGTGCGCGCGCTCGATCGATGCAGACAAAGCCAGCGCGTCGAGCAACGCCATATTGGCGCCCTGCCCTAATTGCGGGCTCGCCGCATGCCACGCGTCGCCGATATGAACGACACGCCCCTCAACTGGCTTTGCAGCGGTGTGATGGGCGTAATGCGCGAACACAAACTGATCATGCGTCTGGAAATGCGCCAGCACCGGCGCCGCTTCAGGCCAGAGCGCCAAAACCTCAGATTTCCCGCCACCAACGGCGCCGCCCGCCATGCTTCAAACTGGTCAGCGCGAAGAGTCCAGAAAAACGCCGCAAGCGCATCGCCATCCTCACTCATTTTCCCGATCGGCATCACCCCTGATGAACATCCGGCGCCGCGGTAGCGTTGCGACAGAATATTCGGCGCAAAACCAAGTGTCTGCGGAAATGGCGCATTCGCCCACAAGGCCCCGTAGTCAAGGAAACAGTTCTGCCGTTTTACAAGCGGCGTTCTGACGCCGAGGGCGTCCACGATTAAATCGGCCTGCGGGCTCAGCCCATCGACAGTGAATTGAAGGCGCCCGCCGGAATTCCCGTGGTCAATTGCAGCGGTCTCATGGCCATAGTGAAGCGCGGCGCCTGCCTTTTCCGCCGCGTCGTGCAGCATCTCGAACAAGGTCGCCCGGTGAATGGCGACGCCGTGAGCGTCAGATGAAAGAGCGCTGTAGCGCACATCAAGCACTTTGCGTTTACCGCCTTGCATTCGTCCATCGAGCCGATCAAGACGCGCCCCGCGCGCGTAGAGCTGGTCGATAAGGCCAAGGGCGCGCAAAACCGCCTGCCCCGTCGGTTGAACAATCAGGCCGGACCCGACAGGCGCTGGGGCCGGCGCCTTGTCAAAAACGCAAACCCGGTGCCCAGCGCGGGCGCAGAACGCAGCCGTCGATAGTCCGGCAATGCCTGCGCCGGCTATAATGATCGTCAAAGGTTTCTGGATGCGTGGCCTCCGATTGATGAGGCTTCCAGTGCACGCCTATTTGCAGGCGCTGTCGAGACGCCGCCATGACGCAGCAGCGATTGCGTTCTAGATGAGCTGCTCTTTCATGAGCTTGCCGGCTTCGCCGAAATCCATCGCGCCGTTATAGCGCTCTTTCAAGGCGCCCATGCACTTGCCCATATCCTTGAGGCCGTCCGCCTGATACTCGTCAATCACTTCGTCAACGGCGGATTTAATTTCCTCAGGCGACAATTGGCGCGGCAGAAATTCTCGGATGACCTCGATTTCGGCGCGTTCCTGTTCGGCAAGCTCCGGCCGACAGCCTTTTTCAAAAGCCAGCGCGCTCTCCTCGCGCTGCTTCACCATTTTGGTCAGAATTGCGAGGATTTCTTCTTCCGTCACCCCTTCGCAGCGGTCTTCCGCGCGCGCAGCGATGTCGCGGTCCTTGATCGCTGCATTGATCAAACGCAGCGTTGCAACGCGCAGTTTTGCGTCCTTGGTTTTCATTGCTGCTTTCAACGCGGTGTCGATTTGCTCTCTGAGCATCTGATTCTCCGTGACTGACGCCCTTCCAGATTCAAGATCCACGCCGCCAGTTGATGTCCCATAATAAGGGTTTGTTTTGAATGGATAAACTCGAAATTATCCGTTGTTGACCCGTCCGGCCCCTTCGCCTAGCTTCCGGCCAATTTGCGTGTAAGGCCCGATTTGTTGACCAAGGGGCGCTGGCGCATCCTGCATCATAGCAAGGCTGAGAAGAGATAGTTATCGATGAAAATTAGTCAAGCGCCTGCAGATCAACCCACCGCTGCGCTGGTTCTGGCTGACGGAACAACGCTTTATGGGCAGGGTCTTGGGACCGTGGGAGAGGCCGTCGGCGAGGTTTGTTTTAACACCGCAATGACAGGGTATCAGGAAATCCTCACTGACCCGTCCTATGCGGGGCAGCTGATCACCTTCACCTTTCCGCATATCGGGAACGTAGGCGTCAATCCGGAGGATGTCGAAAACGCCTCTCCAGCAG
>JBCBSY010000457.1:0-2245 GCA_039818925.1 Pseudomonadota bacterium
CCTTATCAATCTCGCTTGTGCCGCTCTATGCACAAGCCGATTCGATCATCAACCTTGTCCAGCAACTCAACGGCTTGTTGTCGATGCCAATCCTGTCGGCATTTTTCATTGCGATTTTCTTTCGCAACGTCTCGCCCTGGGCCGCCGGCGCTGCGGTGATCGCCGGCTCCATCAGCTATGGCGTTATCTCGTTTTTTTTCTCACCGTTTCACTACATCCACATGATGTTCGTGATCTTGATGGCCTGTATGGCGCTCGCACTTCTGATCAATCGGCTCATTTTCAAAAGAAAAGCGGTCTTCACGCTGGAAGACTTCCGGCGGACCGATCAATCAGTTTCTGGCGCTATCGCACCGGGGGCCTGAGACGCGTTTTTGAGCGAACGGGGATTAGGGCGCGCCGGCGCTTTTCTTCCTGGCCGCGCGCCTTGATTGCGAGCAAGGCGCCAGCGGCCAACATCGCGATAAGTATATAGATCATGCGTATCGTACTTCCGTTCCGGGCGCTGATTTTTTACGCCGCCTGCGGCGTTTGCGCATTTTCTGTGTTCGCATGAATATGCGCCACCAAATCGGGATCGAGCTTCAGCCGCGCCGCCAGTAAAGCAAGATAGGCTTTCTCCGCGTCTCCGTTCGGATCGATCGCGAGAAGGGACGCGGTGTAAAGCTCGGCGGCAAGTTCCGGGGTTGCCGCATCACGGACCACGGCCTCCACGTCAAGCGGGCTGTCTAATTCTTCTTTGATAAAGGCGCGGTCGCCCTGATTGATCTCAAGCACTTCAAGCTGAGAGAGAATGCGCTCTTGCTCTACAGGCGTAACGTGACCGTCTGCTTTTGCGGCGGCGATCATGGCGCGCATCAGCGAACGTGCGAGAAGACGACGCTGATCATCGCCCTCGGGCAAAAAGGCAGGATCAGAAGGCGGCGTAACCGGTGTCGCCTGCGACTGCGTCACCGGGGTCTTATTGGCTTGCCAATCGCGCCACGCCTTGTAGGCCAGCCCGCCCACAAGCGCAGCGCCCCCAACTTTCAACGCGTTCTTTGCGAGTTTTTTTGGCTTGGCGCCGCCAAGCAAAAGCGCCGCCAATCCGCCAGCCGCAGCGCCTGTGGCAAGCCCACCAGGCCCGGTCAGCAATTGGTCAAGGCTCAGACCAGATTGACCGTCACGACCCGTTTGCGCATTTCGCGCTCCAAGCAGTTGATCAAGCATGGCGGTGTTCTCCCTTAATTCAGAGGTTGCGGAATCTTGTGGATGCTATTTGGCGGCGAAAGATTGACCGACAATGTCAGCCCTTGACGCGCTTTGATTGGTTTGTCCTATCACCCGCGCCTCAAATGTGCGGCTTGCGTATTAAGTCTCGACGATGAGATCTTTAAATTTCTTTGCAGCGACATCGCGGATCAGCTCCGCGATCTCCTTATAGCTTTGCGCCGAGCCGGCGCTCTTGCGCCACACAAGGCCTACAGATCGGGTAATGGTCTTGCCCTTCAGTTTCTTGACCACCACTTCGCCGCGCGCCGGAATTTCAGAGCGCGCATAAATGGCCGGTAGAAAAGCCGCCCCCATGCCCATGCCAACCATAAGCCGCAACGCGTCCAGACTTGTGCCCTCATAGTCGCGCACCTGGCGCGCGCCGAAATCCTTGCATAGAGCCGTAATTTGATCGTGCAGGTGGAATTCAGGGCTTAAAGACAAGATGTCCAGGTCTTTAAGCTGCGCGGGCGTTATGTATTCTTCATTCGCAAGCGGGTGATCGGCCGCGAGGGTCAGATATAAAGGCTCACGAAACAGCCTCTCGGTCACAAGCTCGCCACCAGCGATGGGAAGCTGCGCCAAAATAACGTCATGCATACCGCCGGATAGCTGGTGCTCGAGTTCGCGGGGCGCGGCTTCGCGCACATAAAGATTGAGATCAGGATGGGCGCGGTGCAACCGCGCCACCACATGCGGTAGAATATAAGGGCCAAGCGTTGGCTTCGCGCCAAGCCGGATCGTTCCGACAAGGCCGCGCTGGGCGCCGGCGGTGAAGTCCGCAAGGCTTTGCATTTCGTCGAGAATGCGGCGCGCGCGCTGCGCCACTTCTCGACCGACGGGCGTCAGGGACACGCCGGAGCGGCTGCGCTCTACGATATGAACGCCCAACGCCTCTTCGATGTTTTGAATTTGCGCGGTCAAAGAGGGTTGACTGATCCCGCATCTTTCCGCCGCACGCCGATAGTGTTTGGTCTCGTCAAGAGCCAACAGA
>JBCBSY010000458.1:0-2240 GCA_039818925.1 Pseudomonadota bacterium
CCCGGAGGTCTCATAGCTGTCGCCCGAAAACTTCCCGCCCGCGTTCAGCGTGCAAAAGATGATTTCGAGCGCCGATTTCGACGGGTCCTTGGGGTGCGGCTCGGTGGGGATGCCCCGGCCATTGTCAGCGACGGTCAGATAGCCGCCGTCATGCAGCTCGGCTTCGATCCGGGTGGCGTGCCCCGCGACCGCCTCGTCCATGGAATTGTCCAGAACCTCGGCGAACAGGTGATGCAGCGCTTTTTCGTCGGTGCCGCCAATATACATGCCCGGGCGCTTGCGCACGGGCTCCAGACCCTCCAGGACTTCGATGTCCTTGGCGGAGTAATCGCCGAAAAGGTCAGTGTCTTTTTTCTTTGCAGGTCTGGAGGCGGCGCGTTTTGCCATGGGGCGAAAATACTCGGAAAGGGACGGGAAGGGCCGATCTAGCGCGGTTTTGCTCCCGCCGCAAAGCGCGCGCAAAGCCCTTGGGGAAAAAACTGTTCCCGCGCCTGCGCGAACAAGGCTATCTCCTTTCGTCGACGGGGCGGACGACGAGCCATATCAGGGCGGGTTATGACCGATCTTCTGCGAAAATCGCTGTCGCTGCCGAGCGGCGGCAATCTCAAAAACCGGATCGCCAAGGCGGCGATGACGGAAGGGCTGGGCGATGCGCACAACCGCGCAACGGATCGCCATGTGACGCTCTATCGCCGCTGGGCGGAAGGCGGGGCGGGGCTCCTGATCAGCGGCAATGTGATGGTCGACCGCCGCTTTCTGGAACGCCCCGGCAATGTGGCGGTGGATGGTCCGCAAACAGACGAACAGCTTGATGCGCTGAAGCGCTGGTCCGGCGCGGTGCGCGCCGCGGGCGCTGACATCTGGATGCAGATTTCCCACGCCGGCCGCCAGACGCCGAAAACCGTTGCGCCGGAACCGGTCGCGCCGTCGGCGGTGGCGCTTGATTTGCCGGGCGGGACGTTTGGCCGACCGAGGGCGCTTACCAGCGACGAGATTGAAAACATCATCGCGCGGTTCGCGCATACGGCGTCGGTCGCCAAGCGCACGGGGTTCACCGGCGTGCAGATTCACGCCGCCCATGGGTATCTGATTTCGGAATTCTTAAATCCGCGCGTCAATATGCGCGATGACGACTGGGGCGGCAGTCTTGAAAATCGCGCGCGGCTGTTGCTGCGAACCATCAGGGAAGTGCGCGCGCAGGTCGGCTCCGGTTTTGCCGTGTCGGTAAAGCTGAATTCGTCGGATTTTCAAAAGGGCGGGTTCAGTCCGGAAGACAGCCTGCAGGTGGCGCGCTGGTTGAACGATGCGGGTGTCGATCTGCTTGAAGTATCCGGCGGTTCCTACGAACAGCCAGCGATGATGGATCTGGAAGGGCTCGAAGCGCGCTATGAAGAGACCAAGCGAGTCTCAACGCGCGCGCGTGAAGCATATTTTCTGACCTATGCGGAGGAAATTCGGAAAGTCGCCGACATGCCGTTGATGGTGACGGGCGGGTTCCGCACGGGCAAGGGGATGGAAGAGGCGCTCCAGTCCGGCGCGTGCGATCTTATCGGCATCGCCCGCCCGCTTTGCGTTGATCCGGACATTCCCTCGAAGCTGATGCGCGGTGAATTGGAGACGGCTCCGTCCTGGGAGAAGGTCCTGCGCATTGGGCCGGGATGGTTGGGGCCGAATTCAAAGATCGATATTGTCAAAGCGCTGAATGGCTTTTCAATCATGGCGTTTTTCTATGAAAACATTTTCCGGCTGGCGGATGGGCGGGACACGGTTGAAAAACTCGCGATCTTCCCGGCCTTCGTGAAGCAGCAAATGGCGGAAGCGAAAGCAGCGAAAGCGTTGCAGCGTTGAACGCCTTCGCGGGGGCGGTCTATCGGATCCACCCTTTGGCGTTCAGCCGGCCTGACCACCAAACAAGAGCGACGCCAATCGCCAACACCATGACGGGGAGCACAATCGCGCCCGGCCCATAAACGGCCATCGAATTCGCGACAAAAAATGAGTGGAACATCTGAACGGCGATCCCGGCGAGCGATGCAACGAATATCGGGCCCGCGAGTTTGTTTTTAAGAAGCAAAAACGCGCTTCCCAGCGCGCCGCCAAAAACTGCGATGGCGAATGCGCTTGTCGCCCAGATCGGGTCGGCGGTGTAGAGCGCCTGTTCGGCTTCCGGCAGCTTCGCGATGGCGTCATCGCTCATCGTGGCTTCTTGTATAAAGGCGGCAACGCCCGCCAGGTTCCAG
>JBCBSY010000459.1:0-2238 GCA_039818925.1 Pseudomonadota bacterium
TGTCTGTATTTTCGCGCTTCACCCGACCGCAATGTCTATGGCGCAAACTTGGCTGTCGTCTTCCAGCTATCACCACGGGATCGCTGTCGCGCCGCTTGCGGTATGGATGATCGTTTCCCGGCCGCGCATTGCGCCGGCGACGAGCCCATTCAGTCTGGTGTTCGTCCTTTTGTCTGCGGTGTTGTGGGTTGCAGGGACGGCCGCCGGCGTCGCGTTGGTCACGCAATTTGCTTTTGTCAGCCTTTTGATTGCAGGCGCTGGAACCATCTTTGGCGCCGCCGCTTTGCGGCTTTGGGTGCTGCCGCTTTTGTTCCTCTATTTCATGGTCCCCTTCGGGCAAGTGCTTGTGCCGTTTCTGCAGCAGGCGACGGCCCAGACTGTGATCGGTTTGCTGACGCTTTTCGAGATGCCCGCAAGCCTGGATGGGGTATTAATCACCACTCCATCCGGCGTTTTTGAAATCGCAGAGGCCTGCGCCGGGCTGAATTTTCTGCTCGCCGCGTTGATGATCGCATGGGTTTATGCCTGTCAAACACTGTCAACGCTGCGGTCGCGAACCGTGTTTCTAGCGCTTGCCTTGGCGGTTGCGCTGATGGCGAATTTCATACGCGCGTTTTTGCTCATTACTATCGCGACCCTAAGCGACATGAAGCTCGCGGTTGGGCCAGATCATTTGTTCATCGGACTGCTTTTTTACGGGGCGATATTCTTCGCCTTGTTCTGGATCGGTGGAAAATTACAAAGACCACGCGGGATCAGTCCGGACCACGCCCCCGTCAGCGCATGGCGGCCATGGCATGGAGGGATCGCCGCTTTAGCGCTTGTGCCTGTGGTTGGCGCCAGCGTCTTTGCATCAACCATAGTTCATGCGCCAAGCAAACTTGAAGCGCGGGCGACACTGTCGCCTTTGAACGCGCCGGGATGGCGGATCCTCGGCGCACCCGAAAACTGGTCGCCTGTGATGAACGCGGACACGCGTCTCGACCTCACCTATCAACAGGGCCGCGAGCGCGTTTACGTTTCCATAGGTTACGCCACCGATGACCACCCAGTTCGTGAAATCGTGACTGTCGAAAACCGCGCGGCCGACGGCGATGCCTGGCGGAAAATCGCATCTATCAACGAAGTCGTGTATTTGTTTGGGAAGTCTGAGCCGGTCATGCTTGAGGTTCTTGCAGGCTCGGAGCGGCGGCGCCTGCTCGTCGCCAGTGTCTACTGGCGCGGCGATCAGATATACACCAGCAAAATCAGGTTCAAACTGGCGCAAATGCGCGACAAGCTTCAGGGCCGGAACCCGCCGGGCGGGATGATTTTTATCGCGTCTGATTACGCGGGCGCGCCGGAGCAAGCATTGCACCGCATCCGCGCATTTACGAGCGATGTTGAAGGTTTTTCCGCCTGGCGCGCCCGCAATGGCGGCGCGTCGTAGTTTATGTGCGGCATTGCAGGCATTGTTGATCTGAACGGCGCGCGCGACGTCGACCGGGATGCGTTGGCGCGCATGACTGCCGCCCTTTCCCATAGGGGTCCGGATGATGAGGGCGTATTTTTGGCGCCGGGCGTCGGATTCGGACATCGCCGTCTCGCCATCATAGACAAGGAAGGCGGCGCCCAGCCCTTTGTTGCTCAAAACGGCGCGGTGCTTACTTATAATGGCGAGATCTATAACTATCAAACGCTGGCGCGCGAGCTTCATTGCGTAACGCTTAAAACCCGTTCCGATACGGAGCTTTTAGCGGAAGGGCTTGCATCCAACGGCGCCAGTTTTGTCCACACCTTGCGGGGCATGTTTGCTTTCGGTTTCTGGGAGCCGGCAGCGCGCCGTTTAACGCTCGCACGTGACCGCCTCGGCGAGCGCCCGCTTTATTACACTCAGGATAAACACGGGTTTCTTCTCTTTGCATCAGAAATCGGCGCCCTGATCGCATCCGGCAGAATCGACGCCAGCATCGAACCGCGTGCAGTGGCGGATTATGTTTTTTACGGATATGTTCCCGACCCTAAAACCATTTTCCGCAATATTTATAAACTGCCGCCAGCACATCTGCTGACTGTTGAGCGCGCCGGCGATATCAGGCTCGAGCGCTATTGGCGACCGGTTTTCGCCAACGGGTCGACGCTTGATTATGCGGACGCAAACGCTTTGCTGCGCGAAATCGTGGATGATGCTGTTGAAGCGCAGATGATGTCGGACGTCCCGCTTGGAGCGTTTTTGTCAGGCGGCGTGGACTCGGCCAG
>JBCBSY010000460.1:0-2235 GCA_039818925.1 Pseudomonadota bacterium
GGAATACCTCCTCAATCGCATGACCTTCAATGATCTGGTGAAGGCTTATGTAACTTACCCGGCGATCCAGATCATTGAAGGTCATGCGATTGAGGAGGTATTCCTCCTCTTTCCAGGCCTTATAGCCGATAAACAGACGCATCAAACGCTCCTGATATGACGCTGGCCCCGAAAAGAGGAAACTTCGCGGAGCTTAACGCTAAGCAATTTAGCATGATTTCGGCGGGAAATTAGGCGTGTAAACTGCCCGGTTCAAGGCGTTGATCGCCCAGAAACACTGATTTGCGATCAAATATCGAGGCCGCAGTGCAACAACCTGTAACATCCCGCTGCAAATCTTGATCCCCGGCCCTTCCAGCGGGGCTTGCCCGTTGACCCAAGGCCTTGTATCGGCTGAAGATTATTCGCGCATAAGCGCGGGATCGGCCTGCCAGGGCCAATAAGGGGCAATCAGCCAAGAATTTCCTGGCCGGCGAGCAGGGCAAGACCAGCAATCAGGCGCGCCGGCGACTGAACCGTGATGATGACGGCTGGCGCGCGCCCGGCGAATTGAAATGGTCGACATCCGTCGACGGAGGATAAAGCCGGGGCAGCCGGCGGCAGTGCGGGGCGTAGAATGGCGGTTATTCAGGACGAAGCAAAAAAACCTTTGCCGAGCGCAAATGCGACTCTGGATTTGAAGGTCAGCGGCTTCACCACCCTTTGCGATGCGCTCGATTACGCGGCGCAGGGTGTAACTGGTTATACGTTTTACAATCTGCGCGGCGAAGTCGCCCATGCGCTGTCTTACCGGGAAACGCGCGATCGCGCCTTGGCGCTCGCTGAAAAGCTCGCCGGGCGTTTTAAACGCGGCGACCGGCTGGCGGTGATCGCGGAAACCAGCCCCGATTTCATCGTTACCTTTTTCGCCTGCCAGTATGCAGGGCTTGTACCGGCGCCGATGCCAATGCCCGTCAACCTTGGCGGCAAGGACGGATACATCAACCAGATCCGTCAAATGATTTCCGGCGCCGATGCGGCCGCCGCCGTCGGTCCGGAAACCTTGCGGGAATTTCTCGAGGAAGCGGCGGAAAAGGCCGGCGGCGCAGCGGTCTTGAGTTTCGGCGATCTCGACAAGCTCGAGCCCTCCGAAACGCCGGCGCAACGCTTTGGCGCCGACGATTACTGCTATATCCAGTACTCATCAGGCTCGACCAGCGCCCCCAAAGGCGTCATAGGCCTGCAGCGTTCCGTCTGCGCCAACTTAACGGCGATCGCGCGGGACGGCATGTCGATCAACAACAATGATCGCGCCATTAGCTGGCTTCCGCTCTATCATGACATGGGCTTGATCGGGTTTGTGCTGACGCCGATGACGGCGCAAGTCTCCGTTGACTTTTTGGCGACGTCGGATTTTGTCCGACGCCCGCTTTTGTGGCTGCGGATCATGACAGAGCAAAAAGCGACAATCACATACAGCCCTTCCTTCGGCTACGACCTCGCCGCGAAACGTTCGGCCCGCGCTGAGCCGGGCGCGATTGATCTTTCCGCGCTTCGGGTAGCGGGCATTGGCGGCGACATGGTGCGCCCGGAAGCGCTGAACGCCTTTGCCGACGCGTTCGGACCGATGGGGTTTGATCGCAACGTGTTTACGCCGAGCTACGGCATGGCCGAGGCGACTTTGGCGATTTCCTTTCCTGCGCTCGGCGCGCCAATCACCATCGACGACGTCGATATGCGTCACTACACCCGATCCGGCGTCGCGCAGCCGGCCTCAGCGATAACGTCGCCGGAACACACGCGCGGTTTTGTGTTGTGCGGCCGCGCCCTGCCCGGCCACGCCATCGAAGTGCGCAATGAAAACGGCGAGGCGTTGAAAGAGCGTCAGGTCGGGCGCATCTTTATCAAGGGCCCGAGCCTGACACCGGGCTATTACTCTGACCCTGATGCGTCCGAAGCCATGTACCATGGCGAATGGCTGGACACGGGCGATATGGGATATGTGCTTGACGGGCAGATTGTCATCACCGGGCGCGCCAAGGATTTGATCATCATCAACGGCCGCAATATCTGGCCGCAGGACATCGAATGGGCCATTGAAAAGGTCGAGGGCGTCCGCAGCGGCGGCGTCGCCGCATTCTCCGTTGATGACGGCCATGGCGAACGTATCGTCGCCGTCGCCGAGCGGCGCGGCATGGACGCCGAAGCGCTTGTCGCCCTGCGGCGTGAAATCGCCGGCGTCGTTCAAAATGCGGT
>JBCBSY010000461.1:0-2233 GCA_039818925.1 Pseudomonadota bacterium
ACGGCGCCGGGTTCTCGTTGCATGGACGCTCGATGTTGCTGGTGCGCAATGTCGGGCATCATATGTATACGGACGCCATCCGCGATAAAGACGGCCATGAGATTCCGGAAGGCTTCATGGACGCCGTCGTTACATCGCTAATCGCGATGCACGATATCAACGGCAAACGCGGCAATTCACGCGCCGGCTCGGTTTACATCGTCAAACCGAAACTGCATGGCCCCGAAGAGACCGCTTTCGCGGTCGAGCTTTTCGGGCGCGTGGAGGAACTGCTCGGCCTGCCGCGCAACACGCTAAAAATCGGCGTGATGGACGAGGAAAAACGCACCTCCGTCAATCTGGCGGCGTGCATTCATGCGGCGCGCGAGCGATTGGTCTTTATCAATACCGGTTTCCTCGACCGCACCGGCGATGAAATCCACACCATCATGCATGGCGGGCCCATCGTGCGGAAAAACGCGGTTAAAGACACCGCCTGGATCAAAGCCTATGAGGCGCGCAATGTCGGCATCGGGCTTGCCTGCGGGCTGTCGGGCCGGGCGCAGATCGGCAAGGGGATGTGGGCCGCGCCGGACATGATGGCGGCGATGCTGGAGCAAAAAATCGGTCATCCCAAAGCCGGCGCCACCACCGCCTGGACCCCCTCGCCCACCGCCGCGGCGCTGCATGCGATGCACTATCACGAGATTGATGTCTTCGCCCGTCAGGCGGAACTGAAAGGTCAGGCGACCGGCGATCTGAATCTGCTCCTTACGCCGCCTTTTGCGGGCGGCGCGAATTTCAGCGACGACGAAATCCGCGAGGAGCTCGACAACAATGCGCAGGGCATTCTCGGCTATGTGGTGCGCTGGGTCGATCAGGGCGTCGGCTGTTCCAAGGTGCCGGACATTCACGATGTCGGCTTGATGGAAGACCGCGCCACCTTGCGCATTTCATCACAACATATCGCCAACTGGCTGATGCATGGCGTCGTCACCGAGGTCCAAGTGATGGAAGCGATGAAACGCATGGCGGCCGTTGTCGATCAACAGAACGCCGGCGACCCGGCCTATACGCCGATGGCGCCGGGCTTTGACAGTCATGCGTTTCGGGCGGCTTGCGATCTCGTCTTCAAGGGCGCGGCGCAGCCAAACGGCTATACGGAATTCATTCTCCACGAAAACCGGCGCGCGGCGAAGGCGCTTTAATCGTTCCGCGGCATTTATCGCAACGCCAGACAGAACGCGACCGGCGTTGCGCATCCAGTTTTTCAAAGAGCCCTTTGCAGCGCGCATCTCAAAGCCCGCAAAGCGGCGCCGTCAGGACCCTTGGCGAAAAATTGCGGGCGGCGTTTGTCCGTCCCGCCGGGTGCGTCTGGTCTCAGTCCGGCAACGGAAGGAACCTAACCCCGTTTCAGAAGGGCGTGGATAACTGCGCACCAACACTGAAAAATAGGGAAGACTTCAACCGGCAAGATGCGCGGCAAAGGCCGGCTACACGCGATTGGTGTGTTCTGGCGGTGCTGAATGCAGCTCACGGACGTCGGTCAACGGGCTGTTTGGTCCATGCCGGAAACGATGGCTGAAATGCCATGTGAAATGAGCCGACGAATGCAAACTCAACTTCGCTGCGCGCTCTACTTTTGACTCGCGTACTGCTGAAATAGTCGTTCTGCCTCCTCCAGGGCTTTGTCAGCGGTAATCTCTACATCCGGAGAAACGCCAACGCCTTGCCAGTTGCCGCCTGTGATAGGATTGATCGACTTGGCGGTTACCGACCAAAGAACGAAATTCGGATGTATGGGCAGGTACTCGAAAGGATGGGCGCCCCCGCCGGATGCTTCACCAATAATGGTGGCCCGGTCCAAAGCCTGCAGATCATAAGCGAGCGCTTCGGCCGCAGAGAACGTCTTTGACGATATGAGAACATATACGGGTTTACCAGCGCCAAATCTGGCGCCGGGAACAAAGGCCTGCGTGAATTGCTGGGTCAAGGTGTCGGAGGGGCGGTCATAGATCCCGGTCAAAGGTCTGCGTTCTGTGTTGAATACATAGCTCGCCACAAGGTTCGCCATGTCGCCGATACCACCGCCGTTTTCGCGGAGATCAATTATCAATCCGTCCATGTGAGCCACGACATTCATGGCTGCTGAAACCGTGCCGGCTCCCATATCTATCGGAGCGAAAACACGAAGATCGATCAGCCCAAGATTGCCGTCCAACCGCTCGACGCGCTCAACGCCAAAGTTTCGGTG
>JBCBSY010000462.1:0-2232 GCA_039818925.1 Pseudomonadota bacterium
TCAAAATCATGCCCCAGCACCGGCTCCGGCATGTCGCCATGGATACGGTTGCCGTCCAGCGAACCGCCAACCACGAAATGATGCGCGCCCCAGCCGTGATCCGTGCCGTCGCGATTGACCGTAAGGGTCCGGCCAAAGTCGGATGCTGTAAACGACGTCACTTCATTGCTGACGCCCATATCGACGGTGGAGTCATAGAACGCACGCATCGCACTTGCGATTTCCGTGTGCCGGCTCGGGATTGCGTTGGCCTGATTGGAATGGCTGTCGAAGCCGCCAATGCCCACGAAAAAGACCTGGCGGCTGACGCCCAGCACCTGACGCAACGCAATGATGCGTGCAACCACCTGAAGCTGACGGCCAAGACGGTTGTTCGGAAACACTGTTGCGAAGGGCGCCGGTTGATCGAACGACTCGCTGAGCGTCCGGTTCGCATCGATGGAACGGTTTACAGCGGTGATGTAATCGCGTTGCAGGATGTTGACGAGGTTTTCGTTTTCCGCCCGCAAATGCGCCTCATACAAGGACGGCAAAGCATCGGATCCCAGATAGCGATCGTCATTAATGCCCCTGATGTCCTGCGGTCCGTTCGTTCCAACCTCGAATTGGCTGGCCAGCTGGCCGGAAAGGAAAACCTGATTGCCGGACGTGGAGACCACTGTAAATGTCGCATCGGAGTTGGCGTTGGCGGCGAGCATGATGTCTGCAAGACGCCCGCCCCACCCGAATCGCGCGCCTTCCGGTTGCGAGGCCATCCACACCGATTGCTGGTCATTGTGGGAAAACAGCCTTGGCGGCAATGGCGCTGAACGGCTGCGGAACTGCGTACGGTTCACTGGCGTCACCAGTGGCCCGACATTGGCGACGATTGAGCAGTCGCCCACATCCATCAATTCATGGAGCGGCCGCAACTCTTCGGGTAGCGCAAACTGCCGCCCGCCAAAATCGGAAGCATTTGCGAGATTGAGAGGCAGCAACCGGTCGCGATCCCGCGTCGAGCCACCCTCCATATTGTCATAGTCATTCAGCAGCGCCCGTCTTATGTCGCTATACTGATTATAGTTGAAGGTGTCATAGGGAATCACAGTGTCGTGGCAGTCCATGCCGCCGAAGAGAAACACGCAAACCAGCGCGCGATAGCCGCCGGTATCCGCGGCAAATGCATTGAACCGGGACAGATCGAGCGCAAAGCCCGCGCCAGCGCCGAGGGAAAACGCTGCCGATTGTTTTAAGAAATGTCGTCGCGACGAGTTCATGAGCGAGAAGTCCCTTTATTAGCGTTGGGTGATGTAGTCCGCTGACGTCATCATCAGCAGGATCGCCGTTGCAACCCGTGTTTCATCGCGCGGGAATTGCTGCGACCCGTCAATGGCTTCGATCGCCTGAATAATCCGCGTGCGCGATTCGTCCCGCAGCGATCCATAGGTCAAAATTTCATCGAGATGATCGACCAGCGCCGCCGGGTCGCCCGCCAGCGCAAGCTCTTCGGTGTAATCGGGGATGTAATTCACATCCGACACATCGGAGCGGATGAACGCCTCCATAAAATTCGCATAGCCGGTAATGCTCGATCCGGTGATGATCTGAAGCTCCGGCGCGACAAGGTTGGCGGCCGCGCTCTCGCTGCCCGGCAGAACAAAACCCGGGCGATAGAAATTGAACACCGATGGCGACCGATAGGCCTGCTGGTTCAAACGCGATGGCGCAGACGTGTTTTCCAGACGTTCTGCGCCCTCAAGCCCCGTTTCCTCAACGCCAAAGGCGCGGGCCCAGTGCGTGAACCGCAAAACCGGTTCACGCAGCTTTCCAAAATTCGGATTGTTGATCAGCGTGGTGTCCCGCGCTTCCGTGTCGAGCAGGATTGCGGCGATCACGGCGCGCATGTCGCCGCGCGTTCCATCGCCTGCCACCGCGCCATCCGGCATCGTATAGGAGCCGCTACGAAAAGCGTCAGCGACCCGTCCGACATAAGCGCGACTCGGGTTGCTGGTGACCAGCCGCTGGATGAGCTGGCGAGAAATAAAGGGCGGCGTATTGGGGTGATTGAACAGAGTATCAAGCGCAATCGCGATGCTTTCATCTCCACCGGTGTTGGCCGGAATGGTTGTCCCCAGAAAACTCTTTTCTTCCGGCGAGTGTTCACTCTCGAACATCACCAGCGGCAAATATTCTGACTCCAGGCTGTCCGGCCGCCCGAAAAAGCGATCCCGCTCCGCCCAGCTCAGACCGGTG
>JBCBSY010000463.1:0-2204 GCA_039818925.1 Pseudomonadota bacterium
TCCGCAAGGCTTCGGACAGTTGGCGGCGGGACGCTTCGAGGTCTTCCACCGTATGTTGGAGCTCGCGTTCTTTTTTCTTTTGCGCCCAAGCCCGGCGTTTAAGATCCGTTACATTGGTGGCGACACAAACATAGCCGCCTTCGGCGGTCTTGCGGCGTGAGACATGCGCCCAGCGCGAACCCGGCAGGGCGACTTCAATGGTGTCGTCCTGTTTGTTTTCAAGCGGGCCAAAATGTGCAGCAAGAACGTCGCCGGCGACGCCGGCGACTGTCACCACTTCTTCCAGAGTGAGGCCCGATTTCAGAACTTTTGCGGGAATTCGGAAGATCGCTGCAAAACGCTTGTTCCATGTGGCGAGCTTTCCTTGCCCGTCCCACAAGACGAAGGCTTCGGGAATGCTTTCGATGGCGTCGCGCAGCCGCGTTTCGGCGATGGCCGCGCCGGGCGTCAGCGAGGATGCGCCGACGAGATCAAACGCAACGCCGGCCCGGTGAAACCGCGTCGCCTCGGGCGAGGTGCGGAAATAGCTGCGGGTCCAGCCGCCGCCGGGTTCGCGCACCCGCACCACGCCTTCCGAAACCCCGGAAGGCTCGCCAGAAATCACGGCCAGCGCGGTGCGCAGATCCTGCGGGTGCACCAGCGCTGAAATCTCGCGCATCGTGAACTTGCGGTCGCGATTGGAAAGACCAAGCGGCTGTAGGAACGCTTTCGTTAGATGCACCATGCGATCCTTGTGATCGTAAAACCAAGGACTGCACCGCCCGCCGGTCAAGGCCTGGTTGAAATCCGTCAGGGTGGAGAGCGCATGCGCTGCGCTGGCCGCGGCGCGGGATTGGCGAATGAACGCCGCCATCAGCGATGCGATGACCAGACTGATGGCGCCCATGATCACAGCGTACAATACCCAGACGCGCGGACGATCGAACATGTCGCGGGCAGGCGCCGCCGCCAGAAACGCCTCACCATTGTCGAGCCGGCGCCAGGCGACGGAGATATCGCCGCCGGGAAGATCAAGGCGCGCTTCGCTTGTACTCTCCAGATCAAGGGCGCGTAATGCGGCGGCCGGGATCTCGATTAAGTCTGTTCGCCCGGCGGCGCCCAGAATGTCGCCGGAAGAAGAAAGATGAAACAACGCTGTGAAGCCGCCGGGCCGGACGCTTTCCATGGTTTCGCGCACTGGCGCGCCGGTCATGATCGAAATGTTCAGGGCGGCGGCGCCGTCGGTCGCCGCCTGGGCGACGCGCAGCTCGGTTTCGGTTTCGCGCAGCCGGGCCGTTTCATTCATCTCGAACATGAACAGCGCCGCCAGCGCCAACAGGAAAGCGCCGGTCAGAATTGCGAGCCGGCGCGGGCTCAACGCATCAATGCGGGCCGCCAGCGTCTCGCCTTCCCTTTGCTGCTCTTGCGCCATAGTGGCTCCATCTCCGGCGCGGCGGCGCCGCCAAATTCGGGTCAAACCCGCTCAGGCCCGATCAGGCCAGCAAAAGGCTTCGGGGTTGAGTCGCGCAATTTACCACCCCGGCGCGCCGTCGGCCAAGCGCCAACGCGCGCATGTTAACAGTTTGGAAACTATTCTGTTTCGCGCTCTGCTGTCACCTGCGAATCACGCTGTGGCGGCGCCGGCGTTTTCCCCAATCGAATGCTTGCTTGGTTTCCCGTCGGATGGCCGCTAAACAGCCGATATGAAACACTTTCTCAATACCGCGGATTGGTCGCGACCCGACCTGCAGGCGATGATCGACGAGGCGCGAACGATGAAGGCCGCGCCGCTCTTCGACCCGAAATTCGGCGATGCTTTGAAGGGCAAAACGGTTGCGCTTTTGTTTCTTAACAATTCGCTGCGCACCCGCACGTCGTTTGACGTGGGCGCAAAACAGCTTGGCGGCCATGCGGTGGTGCTGTCGCCCTCGGGCGGCATGTGGCCGCTGGAGTTCGAGGATGGCGTTGTCATGGACGGCGAGGCGGAAGAGCATGTGAAGGAAGCAGCGAAGGTCCTGTCACGCTACTGCGACATGATCGGCATTCGCGCCTTCCCGAAATTCGTCGACTGGCAGGAGGATCGCAATGACAAGATTTTGAATGCGTTCGCAAAATATGCGGATGTGCCGGTGATCAATATGGAGACGATCACCCATCCCTGTCAGGAGATGGCGCATGTGATGGCGCTTCAGGAAAGGATCGGGTCGCTTGATGGCAAGAAGTTC
>JBCBSY010000464.1:0-2197 GCA_039818925.1 Pseudomonadota bacterium
CGCCGCCCCGGATGAAGACGCACGCCGCGCCGCCAAGGCGATGGAAGAGTTGTTGACGCCGATCTCAAAAGCCTGGTCCACCGACCGCGCGAATGAGGTCACCTCGCTTGGCGTGCAGGTGCATGGCGGCATGGGCTATGTGGAGGAGACCGGCGCCGCCCAGCATATGCGCGATGCGCGGATCGCGGCGATCTATGAAGGCACCAACGGTATTCAGGCGATGGATCTCGTCGGTCGCAAGCTACAGGGTGACGGCGGCGCGGCCGCGGGCAAGTTTATTGACGAGGTGATGTCGGAAGCGGGCTTTCTAAAAGCCGCCAAGCGCGACGATTTGCGCCTGATCGGCGAGCGGCTTTACGCAGCTGGCGAAGCGCTTCGTTCGTCTACGGACTGGTTGCTGGAAAAGGCGAAGGAAGATCAGGTTCACGCGCTCGCCGGGGCGACGCCGTATCTCAAGCAGTTCGGCAATGTGGCTGGCGGTTATTATCTGGCGCGCGGGGCCAAAGCAGCGGCCATTGCCGTTAATGAAGGCGATGACGCCGCTTATTATGAAAGCAAGATCGCCATCGCCCGATTCTTCGCCGACAATTATCTGACGGAAGCGGTGGCGTTGACGGACGCCGTCACTGTCGGCGCTGGCGGCGTTGAACGGATCGAGCCGGATCTGTTGAGCGCGTGACGCGCGATGCTGCAACGCGCCATGCCCGTTATGATTGTGCGCAAACCCAGCAATTACGCAGTGATTCGGGCTCTGATGATTGCCGGGCAATTTAGTTTTGTGCCAGCACTGAAAATAGTTAATAATGCCCCGGTTGGGTAAGGTACGGGGGCGTTTTTCTCCAGCAATGAAATGGGCGGTGCGTTTTCGCGACTGACGCGAGCGCAATAATCAGGGGTTTTTCATGGCACGCAGATTTTTCGCCGCAAGTTTATTCGTGTCCGCATTTTTTGCGGGCGCCGCGCTTGCGCAAAACAACGACGCCGATGTGGTTCAGAACGGCGCCAACAATGTCGCCGATGTCGACCAGACGACCGCGTCGACAAATAATAACGCTGACATTACGCAAAATGGCACTGGTAATGAGGCGTCGACAATCCAGACCGGGACCGGGATTGCATCGTCGAGCAACAACAACGATGCGGATATCGATCAAAGCGGCGCGCGCAACGATGCGACAGCCTTGCAACGATCGGGTCCATTCGGGGCAAGCGCGAACAACCGCTCTGACATTAATCAGGAAGGCCGACGCAATGACGCGGTGACGCGCCAGGCGGGCGGCGGCTTTGCGGTCAGCGACGGCAACGATGCAAACATCGCACAAAGCGGCGGCGCCAACCGCGCGGAAACAGTGCAAAACAGCGGCTTGGCGGCATCAAGCCGCAATAACGATGCAGATATCCGTCAAAATGGCACCGGGAATATCGGCACCACATTGCAAAACGGCCTGGGGCTCGCCACCAGCCAGAACAACGAGGCGGATATTCGCCAGAGCGGCTCGCGTAATGACGCCGTGATCCGGCAGTCGGGGGCTGCGCTTGGCGCCAGCATCAACAATGACGCAAGGATCGAACAGGGCGGTTCGGCGAACCGCGCAGACGTCAGTCAAAGAAATGTTGGCGGCGCTTTCGGCGTGGTGTCGGATTCTGACGCGGATGTTGAACAGAATGGTTCCAGAAACCAGGCCTTTGTGGATCAGTCCGGCGGCTCGGTGCAGAACCTTGACGCCAATGTGACGCAAAGCGGCGCGAACAACCTTGCGGTTGTCAACCAGAACTCCGGTGGGTCCGGCAATCAGGCGGCAATTGTGCAGAACGGCACCGGCAACACGGCGACGACGAACCAGTAGCGCCCTCGCCGGATTGCAAACACGGCATTGAAAAGAGCGCCCCCCGCAAGGGGCGCTCTTTTTTTGATGATCGCGCGACGAGATCGCCAGGGCCGCGCACGGATTGGATGAACTGGTCGGAGTGGCGAGATTCGAACTCACGACCCCTGCCTCCCGAAGACAGTGCTCTACCAGGCTGAGCTACACTCCGACCGTGCCGGGCGGCCTACTCTGTCCGTTTCGATTTTGCAAGGGGAGCAGGGCTTCCCAAACCCGATGACCCGCGCCCGGGCAGGCCGGCCATGGTGCGGGGCGAGGTTGCCGTTTCGGGCCGGTCCGCGACCACCCCGGTTCTGCAATCGCGCACCCGG
>JBCBSY010000465.1:0-2188 GCA_039818925.1 Pseudomonadota bacterium
CCGAAGAAATGGGCGCGCCCGCATGGCTCGCCAATGCGGCTCAGGCGCCCTCCGCCGCCGGCCATTTCATGACCGCGATAGAGGTCATGAAAAATTTCGCCTTCGAAGAAGATCGCGGCGCGACTCGTATCGTCAAGGAGCCCATCGGCGTTTGCGGGTTTATCACGCCATGGAACTGGCCAATGAACCAGCTCGCCGCGAAATTTGCGCCGGCGGTGCTGACCGGCTGCACGATTGTTCACAAACCGTCCGAAATTGCCCCTTTTTCCGCTTATCTGTTCGCGGAAATCTGTGACGAGGCGGGACTGCCCGCCGGGGTCTACAATCTCGTCAATGGCGACGGGCCGACCGTGGGTGCGGCGATCTCCGCCCATCCCGATATCGACATGGTCTCATTCACGGGCTCAACGCGGGCCGGGATCGAAGTCGCCAAAGCCGCTGCGCCGACGGTCAAACGCGTGCATCAGGAACTTGGCGGCAAATCGCCGAATATCATCCTGGAAGACGCCGACCTTGAAAGCGCCGTCGCCGGCGGCGTGGCCGCAGTGATGATGAATTCCGGCCAGTCCTGTATTGCGCCCGCACGAATGCTTGTTCCCAATTCAAAGATGGACGAAGCGATAGAAATTGCGAAGCAGGCCGCCTCCAACTGGGCGCCCGGAGATCCGGCGTCGGCGCGCACAGGGCCGGTCATTTCCGAAACGCAGTGGAATAAAATTCAGGGCCTTATCGAAAAAGGGATCGAAGAAGGCGCGACCGTGATCACTGGCGGTCCCGGCAAACCGGAAGGCCTTGAAACCGGCTACTATGTCAAGCCGACAATTTTTGCGGGCATGACCAACGACATGACCATTGCGCGTGAGGAAATCTTCGGCCCGGTTATGGGGATCATCGGGTACGACACGGAAGACGAAGCGATCCGCATCGCCAACGACACGGAATATGGCCTCGCGGGCTATGTCAGCAGCAGCGACATTGATCACGCCCGTGATGTCGCCTCGAAAATTCGCGCGGGATATGTCACCATCAACAATGCAAATATGGATTTCGCTGCGCCCTTTGGCGGCTACAAACGCTCCGGCAATGGCCGCGAGTTCGGCGAACACGCCTTCGACGAATTTCTTGAAGTGAAATCCATGCTCGGGAGCAACCCGGCGGCGGCGTAAGCGGCCCTGCGAATTTTTTGGAAAAGCCGGATCACTCCGGCTTGATTCAAGGTCAGGCGCTTTTTTTATTTAGCGCCGATTCGCTAGCGCTCAACGGGCGGGTTAGCCTCATCTTTCGGATAGCCCGCTGTTCTCGCCCAAACAAAAAATCGCGCCAGATAGGATGGCCTAAACGCCATCACGCTCGCCACAAAAACAATCAACAAATTCGGAATAAGCATCCGCATATCCATGCTATTGCGTTTTAAGGTGCCGAGCTGTTCTTCCTCCAACGGCGTTTCGCCGGCTCGCCTGATAAGCCATTGCAGCCATTCCATGATAATTGGCGGCGCGTATTCTACGATGTAGAACAGGCCGATCAGAAAACTGCCTATGGCGACTAGCGTCGGGCCATCCACCGCAGCAGCGATCTCGAAATTTTTGTTCTCGCCCTGAACGCGCCGGGCCAGCCATGGCGCGCCAAACCATGCAGCGAAACCAGCGGCAAGCCACATCAATTGACCCGCAGCAAGCTGGAGAAAATAAGCGTCGGGAGGCGTTTCAGAAAATAGCGCTCCGAACGTTGAAGGCGCATACGCTAAAACACTGATAATGTACCCGGCTGCCCATAAGCGGATAATCAATATCATTATAGCCTGAACAGATGTCATCGGCCTGATTTCCTTTTCCAAACGCATGCGCAAAAATGAAATGCGCTCAGAGTCTACGAGATTTTTTTAGAGAGATCCCCCGGATAACGACCGCGCATTTCACCAAGCATCACCGTCGCTCTCCAGATGAACCTTTAATACCCTGGCGGCCGGTCGCTGGCGACGCCCAGTGCGTTTTCCAAGGCCGCGCCGATAGCGATCAGCTTGCGTTCTTCAAAAAGGTCCGCCCACAGGCTGATGCCGCGCGGCGCGCGGAAAGTTGGACGTCCCTCGTCATCGCCGGCGCCGGGAATATTCGCCGGGCGCTGCTCGCGACCAACGCAACCGGACACCCGCAGCTTGCGATGCGCGCCGGTTATGCACAGCGCCCGG
>JBCBSY010000466.1:0-2181 GCA_039818925.1 Pseudomonadota bacterium
TTGCAATTCTGCGCGAGTCCGGAATTGAACTTGCCAGCGCGCAGTTTGAAGATGCGGACGCCGGCGTTCTCGTTGCGATTGCGCAAGACACAAGTTTCAGCGTTCCGCTTCGCATTGATGCGGCAATGCAGGCGATCGCCATGGGTGTTCTTGAGGCGCCGGTGCTTGCGGGCCTTTTCGGTAATGTCGATTTTGAAATAGCGGATATTAGTGCTGCCGTTGATACGGCTGCCGCGCGGCCCGGCGATCCGTTGACGGACGCGCTGCTCTATCAGTCGATTGCGGCGATGAATGCGCCGGAGTTTATTCGCGACAAAGCGCAGCGCATTTCGTTGGCTTTGTCTTTGGCGGACAGCTTCCCGCGCGCCTATGGCCTGTCTCTTCTGTACAAGCAAGAGATTGACGCGCTCGAGGGCGTGCTCGTGTCGCCCGAGGAGGCCGGGCGCTTCGCCATGGCGTCGATGGCGGCCGGCGACAGTGTCGGCGCCGGACGGTGGCTGTCAGCGATGATCGGCGTCAATGGGAACGTCACGGCGCTGCCAGAAGCGCTGGGCGTCACCTTCATCGACCAGGTCAATTTGCTTGCGCTCCTGGACCCGCAGACAGCGGCCCGGATTGCGCGCAACGCCGGCGTTTCCATTCTGTCCCGAGACGTCATGACGGCGTCTTCAACAGCTCATGCGGACCCAGCGATGACAGCGCGAATTCTGGAAGCAGCGTTCGACGCGGTGAGCGGCGAAAAACTTGGCCAGGCCGGACTTGCGGCGTTGGCGGCCACAACCGGCGATCATCCTGGCGGACAGATTGAGGCGGTGGTGGTGAGCGAAGCCCTGCGCGCTGCCGGCATGCCTGAATTGCGCCGGCGTTACGCATTCGAACGCGCATGGGCGGCGACCTTTTCGAAAGGGCCTGCGGTGTCGGCGGAAACGGGCGACGCCGCTGGCGGTCAGGATGCTGCCGCTGCGGAGTCGGATGGGTTTGCGCCGCGCGTCAAACCGCCCAAACCCTGATAAATGAATCGGCGATGGCGACCACTGCGTCTCTTCCTCAAGCCGATAATGCCCGCCTGATCGAGGCGTTTTTGGAAATGATGGCGGTGGAACGCGCCGCCGCCGCCAATACGCTGAAAAATTACGGCCGGGATCTGTTGCGCTTCGCCGGTTTCGCATTGGCGCGCGGGGAATCGCTGGAAACAGCCGGCGCAGACGACATTGCGGCATGGCTCGCCGCGCTGGAAAAAGAGGGCCTGGCGGCGTCAACCGCGGCGTTAAAGGTCTCGGCATTGCGTCAGTTCTATCAATTTCTGTATGCGGAAGGCTATCGCGCGGATAATCCAACCGCGGCAATAGACCGACCGAAGACCCGTCGCCCCCTTCCTAAAGTTCTGACCGCGAGCGAAGTTGGCGGCCTTTTCAACGCTGCTGAAAAAGCTGACGGCGCGAAGGGCCTGCGTATTCTTGCAATGCTTGAAGTCTTATACGCCGCCGGCTTGCGCGTATCTGAGCTGGTGGGATTGCCGCTGGCGTCGATTCGCAAAGGGGAGCGTTTACTGATAATTCGGGGCAAGGGCGACAAGGAAAGATTGGCGCCGCTGGGTACGAGGGCCATCGAGGCTGTTGACGCGTATCTTTCTGTGCGCGGCGAATTTCTGCCGAAGGGGAAAGCATCGCCATGGCTGTTTCCCTCGCGCGGCAAATCTGGTCACATCACCGCCGCCCGCTTCGCCCAAATGCTGAAAGACCTGGCCGTGAATGCGGGCATCCCCGCATCAAAGGTATCGCCCCATGTGCTGCGGCATGCCTTCGCCACCCACCTGCTGGAAGGCGGCGCGGACCTTCGAAGCGTTCAACAAATGCTCGGCCATGCCGATATCACCACCACTCAAATCTACACCCATGTGGCGCAGGATCGTTTGCGCGAGCTGGTTTTGAAAAATCACCCGCTTTCGAAGAAATCAAAATAACCCCCTGAGGCGAAAGACAAATCTCGAGCTGGGGTTGCCGGTTCTTTGCGAAAATACTAGTTATTGCGGCCAATCGGCGACCATTTTCCTAACCAATCCGCATTAGGTGATATTTCATGGCCACTTACCTCGATTTTGAAAAACCGATCGCAGAACTTGAAAGCAAGATTGCGGACCTGCGCCAGATGGACGGTCAGACCGGCGTCAATGTCGCCGAG
>JBCBSY010000467.1:0-2177 GCA_039818925.1 Pseudomonadota bacterium
CATTTTCATCTGGGATGTATGGCGGCAACAAGGGGTCCAGCGTTTCCAGAAAGCCCATCAGGCGCGCGTCGGCGTCGCCGACCAATTCACCCCGTGCAATGGGCGTCATGATCCGGATCATGGCGCCGTCGGTGCGGCGCATGCCCATGGCGTCGAGGATCAAGAGGGTCTTCATTACAAATTCATTGGCGATCCTGCGCCCGCGCTGATCATACCAATAATAAAGCAGCTGCCGTGCGCCGCGATTTTCGATGACGATGCGGTTGACATAGAACGACGAGCCGTTCTTCAGCGTCACCGGCGTGAAGTCATGCTCAGCGATCTGCCAGCCGCCGCCCGGGATGCACTGACGCGGCGAGTGCCAGCTATGACCATGCCGCTGCATGTTCAGATAGGCGATATAGAGATTGAAGTACTCATTTTCTGGACTGACAAGATTGGTGATGATGAAATCATCGGCGCCTAAGACTTCCAGCGTCGCCGTGTCCACCTGCTGGATGTCGCTTTGCCATCCTTCCAGCTGATAGGGCAGGCTCGCCAGGTCATTGCGGTCGGGCACTTTCAGGATGTTCGAAACGCCGAAGTGAACATAAAGACCCGCAGCCGCCAGAATGGCGGCCGAGACGCCGGCATGGGTCATGAAACGCTTTTGCGACCATGGCGTCGGCGATGGCTGCGCGGCAATATCCGGCAGGCCCAGTTGTTCCGTTACGGATTTCTTGCCGGAGATGCGCGTCAATAGGGCGATCAGCCCGAACAGCATTGCAAGGCAAAGCAGGAACACCACCCAGCCTTCGAACATGTGGATGAAGCCTTCGGCGTGTTCCGGCCCGAACTGCTGCACTAACAGGCCGGTGACAGCGATGCGAAAGCTGTTCATCACGATTGTGATCGGAATTGTCGCCAGGAACACGAGCGCGCGTTGCCACATCGGAGCGTGGAATAAATACGCTGCAAGAAAACCAAGGCTTAAAAACGGAAAAAGATAGCGCAGGCCGCTGCAGGCTTCAGCCACCTGAAGCTTGTAATCGCCAAGATCAATGAGATTGCCGGACAGGAATACAGGGATGTCGAGCAGTTCGATCATCCACACCCCGAGCTGCGACGACCAAAGCTGAAACTGCTGCGACAGGATGGTGATCGCCCAGTAAGGCGGCGGCACCATGAACAGCATAAAACCCACCGGCAGAAGCGTCAGCCAGAAGATTCGCCAGCCGCCAAGCGCCAGCGCCAGGGAGGAACACAGCAGGATCATCGCCAGATGCTGAAAAATCATCAGCGATGTTACGGTGAGTTCCGAGAGTACAAGTACAATCGCCGAGACGGCGACGCCCGCCAGCCCAAGACGCGCCGGTTGTCCCAGGCTGCCGCGCAGGGCGTCGCGCCGCGACCAGATGATCCAGCCCGCGATCACCGGCAGGAAATAGCCGTGACTGAGTTCCTGCTGCTCCCCCCAGCGTTTGAACAGGTTCTCGATTCCCCCGGCAAAGGCCAGCGCCGCGACAACGCCCACCGCACCGACGATATAGATCGGACGGAGCGTGAAACCGGCGCCGGAGGGAGACGACTGCGCAGAGGTTATATCGGTCATAACTGGCGGAAAAACCCTATTTTATTATCAGCAGCGGACGTTGAGGCCGGACCGCTTGTTCTCAGGCCGGACGGAGACATTCAGGCGCAGTCCCAGCAAAATCGGCGCCGGGGATCATTTGCGGTCCGGAACGCGGAAGTAAAGGCCTTAATCGGCATAGTTGAACCTATCAAAATTAACAATGAATCGCCGCCATTAGTCTTAACGAGCCCGCCCGCCCGCATCACCATTGACCTTCAGCCGCTCTATACGAAAAAAACCGAGGCGCCGGCAGGGTAACCGTCTGTCCAGTTCCATCATAGATTCCGGGCCCTTATGGGGTAAGGTTTGCGTGAAAGACACGTAAGGCGTGAATCTGGCCCGCGCCTTGCTGAAGGTGGAGCGCGCTCGGGCCCGGCGCATGGTTTCGGGCATATTCAGTTTCGAACTGGAACATCATTAACGCGTTAAGGAATAAAGCGGCCCTTTTTCATGAGCATGACGCAACACGAGGCCCCGTCCGCCAACACCACGCAGACGTCGCTGGGCGCTGCCGGGACCGTTGCGGCTGTTGAGCGGGACGATTTTGATCGTAATGTCTGGTGCC
>JBCBSY010000468.1:0-2169 GCA_039818925.1 Pseudomonadota bacterium
ATGAAGGGTGCGGCGGGCGCCAGAAAGACGCCCATGAGCATGATTACCAGGAGCAGCCACCAGCCTAGGGTGTTGTTGTAGACTCGCGCTCCCGACACAACTCCAGCCGTAAGAGATGCGCGTTTTACTGACAAGGCCTGGCCACCTTCGTGCTTCGCAAGCGTTATCCGCTCAACCGGGTTAACCAAGAAAATTACGCGTGTCGCATGAAGAAACCATGAAACCCCCTGCAAAACCCGGTACGCGCGACACTCCCCAAAGCGCGTCTATTAACGCCTCTTCAACACGGCAATGCGATTGTTAAAGAAATGACAACGCACACCACATCTGCCTCTTGGCTTGCCTTACGCTTTGATGCGATGCGCTCGCTTGTGCGAAGGCCAATCATCCAGCGATCGGCGTTTGTATTTGCGCTTTTGATTTTTGGCGGGGGTCTGTGGGCGGCGACCCGAGCGCATCCGCAGTTGCTCCAAAATCTCAATCTTCAGTTTTTCGCCCTTTTGGTTTTTGTTTTTTCTCCGGCTGTTATTTTTGTGAATGCCGCGATTTTTAAACATACCGCCCGGATGGGCGGCGTTTCGTTCAACATGGGCGAAACGCTGCGGCTGACTGTACTGTCGAGTGCGCTCAATCACTTGCCGGCGCCCGGCGGCCCAGTATTGCGAATTGCGGCTATGCGCGCGCGGGGGGGCGCGCTGGAGACCGCCAGCGTTGTGAATGTGGGCGCCGCCTTGCTTTGGTTAGGCGCCTCGTTTTTGTTCGCCGGCGGCTGGGCGGTGTTGTTTTCCAATGTTCTGGCAGCCGCGTGCCTCTTGATTGGAATGGTGTCGCTGGTGATAGGCAGCGCAATGTGCTGGCGCGTGCGGCGCCGGGTTCGCGATGCGCTATCCATTCTTGCGATGAACTGCGTCAACGTTCTGCTCTATGCAGCAGCCTTATGGATAGGGTTCCTTGCGCTTGGCGAGCCGGTAAGCGTCAGCGAGGCTAGCGTAATCTCCGCTGCCGGCGTGATTGGCTCCAGCGCATCTTTTTTGCCGGCGGGAATCGGGGCCCGCGAGGCCGCTGGCGCCTTCTTGGGATCGAGAATCGCTATCGATCCCTTGATCGCATTTTCCGCGACGGCGTTGGTTCATCTAGCGATGATGGCCACGTTGGCAGCGGCTGCGGCAAGCCTGACGCTAACCGGCGCAAAATTGCACACGCCGAGTTAGGCTGCCCGTCTTTTCGAGTCTTCGCAGACGCGGAGGCCGTAGACGTCAAGCGTTTGTCTTGTGACGCGTTCCCACGAATAGTGATCCCGGACTGCATTTATCGCGTTTGCGACAAAACAATGGCGCTCCTTCTCGCTCCAGGAATTGACGTCACAGATTTTTTCCCGCCAAGCAGCAGGATTACCGGGTGAAACTAAAAAGCCGGTGACCTGATCAATAACTGCCGTCTTCAGCCCAAAGAGGTCCGCTGCAATCACAACGCCGCCGTCTGCGGCGCCTTCTGTCGCACTCAATCCAAATCCTTCAAAATCAGTTTGTGAGCATTTGATGTTAGGTGCAATGACGGCCAACGCATTGCGGCGAAGGCTCGCCAGCTCGACGGGATCGACAGGGCCGAGAAATCGCACACGGGGATCGTTGAGAGCATCACGTTCACTGGCGTCGGTTACGACGCCGGCGACATATAGCGAAACTTCTTCCGGCAATTGTGGCAAAACGCTTTGAATGAACCAGCCGCACCCTTTTTGCCGGGTCAATCGCCCGGAAAAGAGAAGAAACTTTTCAGGAACGTGCTGATTGTGGTTTTGCTTCGCGTTCGGCGCGCTTCCCGAAGGCCGCGCCGCCAGTGGCACAATCGCCGCGTGAAAGAAACCGTGGCGCGCGAGGGCTTTGCGCGTCGCACCAGAATTTGCGATGACTTTGGCGGCGCTGAGACGCACCGCGCCGAGGCGCAAATATGTCCTATATAGTGCAGGCCTTAACCCTGGCCTGTTTGCGTAAACGACGTCAGTGCCATGGGCGGAAATGACGATTCTAGCGCGCGGGTTGCACAATTTTGCGAACCAGCCAAGCGGCCACATGGCCATGTCGCCGATATGGATAACCTGAAACCGCTTCGCTTGGGCAAACAGCAATCCCGTTGCGCATACGCCAAACCAGAAAATCGCAAAACCATTTG
>JBCBSY010000469.1:0-2158 GCA_039818925.1 Pseudomonadota bacterium
ATTTGGCTTAGCACTGCAGGGAAGTTTTGCAATCACTCATGAGCAGCGTCATCATGTCTGCAACAACACCAAATCCAGGATTTTGTTCAATGACAATGACCTATGAAACAATAACTTTTGAAACCCCCAAAGACGGTATCGCGCTTATCACGCTCAATCGGCCAGATCGCCTGAACGCCTATAACGGCCAGATGCGCATTGATATGGCAGACGCTGTCAGACGCGCCTCTGCCGACGATGATATTCGCGTGGTTGTGGTGACCGGATCGGGGCGGGCGTTTTGTGCGGGCGCCGACGTCAGTGCGCTAGACGACAAATACAATGTAGAAGATGTTCTGAATACAGAGTATGCGGCGTTTCTGACAACACTACAGACCATGCCGAAGCCGGTCATGGCTGCAATCAATGGTCCTGCGGCGGGGATTGGCATGACGACTGCGCTCACATGTGATTTACGGGTCATGGCGGACAGCGCTTATTTGATGAGCGCTTTCGCCAATATCGGGCTGGTGCCGGATGGCGGGCTCTCCTTCCTACTGACACGCGAGATCGGTTACGCCCGCGCCTATCAGGTTGCGATTGAAGCGGAAAAGATCACGGCTGAGCGCGCGCGCGATTGGGGTCTGGTGAATCGTGTTGTTGCCGATCGAGACGTCTTGGATGAGGCCCTGACCTGGGCCGAGAGCCTGGCAGTTCGCGCGCCAGTCGCAATGGCGTTGACCAAGCGTGTTTTTCGCGCCGCCGCGCAGGACGGGTTGCGCAACGCCATGGCGTTTGAAGCAATGGCGCAGCGCCAGGCGATCACCACAGAGGATTGCGCCGAAGGCGTAAAAGCGCTTTTTGAAAAACGCAAACCGGCCTTCAAGGGAAAATAGGCGAGAGTTATTTAAGCGAAAAACGGAAGCGCCAGCCCACGCGCGATGAGCGCAACGGCGCCTGCGGCGGCGAGCGCCGGGCCAAATGCAATCGCTGTATCGCGGGCGATTCTGACCCCGCTTATAGATTGCGCCAAAACGCCCAGCAGGGCCAGCAACGCCGCCAGAAACACCACAACCGGCAATGCGGTCCACCCGAGCCACGCCCCAATCGCCGCCAACAGCTTCGCATCGCCTTGCCCCAACCCTTCGACGCCGCGAAGATGCAGAAAGGCAATATCGATAAGACGGAATGCGGCGTATCCGATCGCCGCGCCGACAGCCGCGGCGACAATCGGGGTGAACACCGCAAATGCATTTGCTCCAAGGCCGAGGAAAATCAGTGGCAGGGTCAGCATGTCCGGAAGATAGCCTGTCTCGGCGTCGATGAAGGCGAGCGCGAGCAGCGTCAACAGAAACAATAGGCTCAGAACGCCTGCCATAGTGGCCCCAAACACCATCGCCGACGAGAGCGCCGCCATCGCGCCTAAAAGCTCCACAACAGGATAGCGAAGCGGGATGGGCGCCTGGCATGCAGCGCACTTCCCACGCAGCATCGCATAACTCAGCAACGGAATGAGGTGAACGGCGCGAATCGGCGCCTTACAGTTCGGGCAATTCGATCGAGGAAAGGCGAGATTCCCACGCGGCGGCGCGTCAACCAGCCGCCACATCACCGGACCCCGATAAATGACGACATTCACGAAGCTGCCGAGCACCGCGCCAGTCATGCCTGCTGTGACAAAAAACACCCAGCCAGTCATAGATGCATCGCCTTCTCAAGATATGGATTTCTGCGCCATGGGCTGCTGCGGTCGATGGTGTTCGGTTTTGGCCACGCTTGCAAGGCAATGACGCGGATTGGTTTTTTTAAGCAATGCGCAATGGGTGCATTTTCATTTGTGCGCACAGTGCGCCTTTTTAATGGCGTACATTGTGCGCATACAGAACGAGTGCTGAGTCTAGCTGTCACGAAACTGAGATATAGCTGTCATGCTGTTGTCAAACCCCTTCTATATCGGCGCGGTGTCTGGCGCGTGGGGCGCCATCGATTTGTGTTTGAAACTCTTTCCCCCGGGGGGTCTCTTCGATGAGCCAATTCTCGACATTGAAATCCGTTTTTCTTGCAGGCGCTGCGTTAACCATTGCCGCCTGCACCCAAGGTGAAAACATTGCGTCGCCCGGCGCAGGCAGTCCGGGAACACCGCCGGGTGGCGGCGGAGGCGGCGGCGGCGGCGGCGGTT
>JBCBSY010000470.1:0-2155 GCA_039818925.1 Pseudomonadota bacterium
CGGCCTCCGAGCGTTCAGCCCGGGACCGCTTTTTCTTTTTCCGATTTTTTGGCGCCGAACCTGGCCCGGTTTTGTTCTGCGCGCCGGTCTTTCGCAGCGCGAGCTTGTCGTTTGCGGAAACGGTTGAGGTTCACGATATCGGTCACAGACCAATCTCGTCGCAAATCTTTCGCCCTAATTGCTCTTTCAACTGCTTGCCGGGAATTTCTTCAATGCCGCCCGTGGGCAATTTCCCGAGCTGAAAGGGTCCGTATGCGGTGCGGATCAGCCGGTTCACCTGCAAATCGAGATGGCGCATTAAGGTTCGCACCTCACGATTCTTGCCCTCGTTAATGGACAAGGTGATCCAGACATTGCCGCCTTGTTTTTGATCAATGCTGGCGCGCACCGGCCCGTATTGAACCCCGTCGATTTCAACGCCGTCTTTCAAGCTATCCAGCGCTTTCTGCGTGGCCCGCCCATAAGCACGCACCCGATAACGCCGCGCCCAGCCGGTGGACGGCAACTCGAGACGCCGCGACAAATCGCCGGAATTCGTCAGCAGCAATAACCCTTCCGTGGTCAGATCAAGCCGCCCGACCGAAATCACGCGCGGCAACTGCCCCGCAAGGGCGTCGAAAACCGTTCGGCGCCCTTGGGGGTCTTTATGCGTTGTCACCAGGCCGTCCGGTTTGTGATAACGCCAGAGCCGCGGCGCCTCCGGCTTGCCGACCCGGCTGCCATCAACGCGAATGTCCATATCAGGCGTAACCTTCACCGCAGGCGTTGTCAGCACCTTTCCATCAACCGTGACGATGCCCTGTTCAATCAACTTTTCCGCTTCGCGGCGCGAGGCAACGCCGGCGCGCGCCAAAAATTTTGCGATCCGTTCGCCGTCAACGTCTTTCAACCCGGTCATGGAGGACAACCTTTCAAGTACAAAGCGCCGATAGCACAAACAGGGTGAAATGAAAAAAGCTGAATCTGGCCCTGGCGATCTAAGATCGCTAAAACTCTTTGCATGACGGCAGACGATCAGTTCATGACGCTCGCTCTTGAAGAGGCGCGCAAAGCCGCCGAATCGGGCGAAGCGCCGATTGGCGCCGCTCTTGTCGACGCCGAAGGCGCGATTATCGCCGCTGCCGGCAATGCGCCGATCGCGACCCACGACCCTTCCGGTCATGCGGAAATACGCGCACTGCGCCTGGCGGCGCAAAGGCTTCAAAATTACCGGCTACCTGAGACGACGCTCTATGTGACGCTGGAGCCCTGCGCCATGTGCGCTGGCGCGATCTCAATCGCCCGGGTCAAGCGTTTGGTGATCGCGGCCAGCGATCCAAAAGGCGGTGCGGTCTGGCACGGGCCTCGCTTTTTTGAGCAGCCAACCTGCCACTGGCGCCCCGAAATCATACAGGGGCCTTTCAGCAAAGAGGCCGGAGACCTTTTGAAAGAATTTTTCCGCGCGAGGCGATAAGTATGAAAACATTTCTATTTTTAACCGCCCTTTCCAGGTTCGAAGGTTTTGCGCTGTTGTGTTTGCGCGGGCTGACCGGCGCCTTCCTCGTATGGGGCGTTTGGGACAACATTATTGATCCGGAGAGAATGACGGAATTTGTTGCTTTCATGCGGCAATTCAATTTTCCCGCGCCTGAATTTATGGCGCTACTGTCGGTCTGGTTCCAGTTTTTCTGCGGCCTCTTGCTAATAGCTGGATTGTTCACGCGTTGGGCGGGCTTGATTATGGTTTTCAATTTCGCGGTCGGATTTCTCATGGTCCATCTGAACGACGATTTTCGCGCGCAATTCCCAGCCCTCATCCTGATTGCCGTAAATTTTTATCTGGCGACGGCGGGCGGCGGCCGTTTTGCGCTGGACCGCCTTTTTCGTTAGCTGCGTTTCGCCCTTTTCCCACCCCGTAACGGCGCTATCATGCCGCCCGAACAAAGGAGCTACTGATGGATTTCGCCTATTCCGCCCGATGCCAGGACTACATGAAGCGTGTTGCTGCATTCATGGACAAATATGTCTATGAGGGCGATGAAATTTATGAACGTCAGCATACTGAATTCGGGCCGGAAGGCCGGTGGAAAATTCCACCGATTATTGAGGAACTAAAAGATAAGGCAAAAGGCGAAGGCTTGTGGAATATGTTCCACCCCGAACCAAAATGGGGACC
>JBCBSY010000471.1:0-2146 GCA_039818925.1 Pseudomonadota bacterium
TGGGTGGTGCCGGCGATATTGCGCGTTCCGCCCGCGCCGGCGCCGACCCGATTCAACGCGTCTTCCATTGCGCCGACCACTGCCGGGTGCTGGCCCATGCCGAGATAGTCATTGGAGCACCAGACGGTAATCTCACGCGGGGCCCGGCCGGCTTCGTCGTGACCGCCATGATAAAGCGCGGTGGGAAAACGCCCTCGCATGCGCTCAAGATCCGCGAAAACCCGATAGCGCCCTTCGGCCCGGACCGCGTCAACCGCCGCCCGGAATGCTTTGTTGTAGTCGACCATCACACTCGTTCGGGCTTGATTGCCCCCATTATTGCTTTTTTAGACACTTAATCGGTTCACACCGATAAAGGCCAGCCTTTCCCGACCCGAAATCGTCGGACCGAACGCCGCATCGGCGAAAAAGAAAACGCGCCTCCCGCAGGAGGCGCGTTTTGCGACATGTTGTTGAGAATTATTCTTAAAAAAGCCGGCTACAGATGATCGCTACAGGCGATAGCGAACCTGGTCCGCCCAGAAGCGCTCAAGACGCTGCAGGGTTTTATTTGTGTCTTCGATCAGCTGATTGTTCACGCCGCCAACCTGCTCGACGGAGGTTAACTGACGTTCAAACAGGGCCGCGATCGCATCGCGGATCTCAAGGCCGACATCTGTCAGCGATACGCGCTTGGAGCGGCGATCCGTATTTGAACGCTCATCCTTGATGTAACCTTTTTCCACAAGCTGCTTCAGATTGTAGGAGACATTTGAACCGAGATAATGACCGCGTGAGCGCAGTTCCCCCGGCGTTAACTCCGCGTCGCCAATATTGTACAGAAGCAGCGCTTGGACGGAGTTGATATCCGTCTGGCCAAGCCGCTCCAGCTCATCCTTAATCACGTCCAGAAGCTGCCGGTGCAGCCGCTCGACCAGATGCAACAGCTGAAGATAACCGGTCTCCAACGCTTCCGGGTCATTCGAGACCTTGCTTGCGCTTTCGCCAATAACTTCCCGCATCGCCCCGTTTACGCCCATGATTCACCACTCACTCAACAAAACTGAAATCTCTTATACAAATGAGGTCTAAAAGCGCCGTTAAGCGGGACTGTTCAATTTGAAATCAAATTCTAATGAGCGCAGTAATAGGGTATGATCACCCAGAGCTGAAAACCATAACGAATTATGAACAAACGCCCCCTCGCCCGCTTTCCCGCCCTGCGCCTGCGCCGCCCGCGGCTCAAGGAATGGTCGCGCCGTCTGCATACGGAAACGCAGATTTCGGCGGATGATTTGATCTGGGCGATTATCTTAAAGGACGGTAAGGGCGTGCGCGAACCGGTCGAAGCCATGCCTGGGGTCTTCCGCCTGTCCCCCGATGAAACAGTCAAAGCCGCCCATGAAGCAAAATCGCTGGGCATTCCGGCGCTGGCGCTTTTTCCGTATACGGAAACGGATGCGCGCACGCCCGGTGGCGAAGAGGCTGTGAACCCTGACAACCTGATGTGCCGCACCGCCCGCGCCATCAAGGCCGAAATTCCCGAAATCGGGTTGATGGCGGACGTGGCGCTCGACCCCTACACTGATCACGGTCATGACGGACTGATGCGCGACGGCGAAATCCTGAACGACGAGACCGTTGAAATTCTGGTGCTTCAGTCGGTGATCCAGGCCCGCGCCGGTTTTGATATTGTCGCGCCTTCCGACATGATGGACGGACGGATCGGCGCCATTCGCAAGGGGCTCGATGACGCCGGCTTCGAGAACGTTCAGATCATGGCTTACGCGGCGAAATACGCCTCCGCATTCTACGGCCCCTATCGCGAAGCCATCGGTTCCGCCGGGGTCCTGCAGGGCGACAAGCGCACCTATCAGATGAACCCAGCCAATTCCGATGAGGCCCTGCGTGAAGTCGCGCTTGATCTCGCCGAGGGCGCGGACAGCGTCATGGTCAAACCCGGCATGGCCTATCTCGACATTGTCCGGCGCGTGAAGGACGAGTTCGGCGCGCCGACTTTCGCGTTTCAGGTCTCCGGCGAATACTCCATGATCAAAGCGGCGGCGCAAAATGGCTGGATCGACGGCGAGCGCGCCATGATGGAGTCATTGCTCGCCTTCAAGCGCGCCGGCGCCGAGGGGATCATCACCTATTTTGCGGCTGATGC
>JBCBSY010000472.1:0-2144 GCA_039818925.1 Pseudomonadota bacterium
TTTACCGACACTTGATCCGGAAACGGAGCGATTGATCGAACAAGGCCGCATCGTCGGCTTTGTCGGTGAAAGCGGCGTCCATGTTTGGCGCGGAATTCCCTTTGCCGCATCGACAGCAGGCGACAATAGATGGCGCGCGCCGCAACCGCCGCCAGGTTGGAAAGGCGTGCGCGAAGCAATCCAATTCGCTGAGCGCTGCGCGCAAATGACCAACGCTTTTGACGCCGACGAAGGCCTGAAACCCGGTTTAGTTGTCGGTTCGGAGGATTGCTTGGCGCTCAACATCTTCGCGCCGCCGAATGCGCAAAATGCAAGCTTGCCGGTCATGGTGTGGATCCATGGCGGCGGCAATGTCTGGGGCAAATCGAGTGACTACGATGGATCTCGTCTTGCTGTTAATGAAAACGTCGTTGTTATCGCCGTCCAATATCGTGTTGGACCGCTTGGCTGGTTCGCTCACGAAGCAATACGGGAGAGCGCCATCACGCCGCATGACGCAGCAGCGAGTTTCGCCATTCTCGATCTCATCGCCTCGCTTGAATGGGTCCGAGACAATATTTCCGTGTTTGGCGGCGATCCGAAAAATGTGACCATCTTTGGCGAAAGCGCCGGCGGACATAATGTTGCAGCGCTGTTAGCGTCTCCGCTGTCGGAAGGGCTTTTTCATCGCGCCATTCTTCAATCCGGTTTCTTTGATAGCGTTTCGTTAGCGGAAGCGGAGGGCTTTGAAGGCGAGCGCGCGAACCCAGCGCGCACGATTGTAGAGCGGCTGAATGTGGAGACCGCTGAGGACCTGCGCGCGTTGCCTGTCGAAACTCTGTTGCGCGCCTATGATGCCGCCGGTAACGGATATATGGACGCGCCGCGCATGATCCAGGACGGCGTGGTCCTGCCGACAACGCCATTGCGAGAGGCGTTTCAGAGTCTCGATATGTTTCATAACGTGCCGATTATGACCGGCACGAACCGCGATGAAATGAAACTGTTTTATTTCGGAGATGAACGCCTCACAAAGAAGTTTCTTTGGCTCTTCGTGACGGCGCGCGACCAACAATTTTACGATGCGCTTTCCGAATACGTAACCCGCGCTTGGCGCATCCGAGCGGTCGATGGACCCGCTTCCATGATGACCGCCGCGGGCCACAGGCTCGTTTACGCCTATCGTTTTGACTGGGATGACAGCGGTCGGTTCTTGTTCATGAATTTCAGAACGTTGTTTGGGGCGGCCCACGGCCTCGATATTCCGTTTTTATTCAACAATTTCGAATTCTTCGGCCGAGCAAACAACATCATCTTCAGTAAAAAGTCGGAAGTCGATCGCGAACATCTAAGTCGCGCCATGGGACGCTATTGGGCGTCTTTTGCACGCGACGGCGTTCCATCGTCAGCAGGTGCGCCCGATTGGCCGCCTTACGGTGAAAAAGCCACTTTCTTGCGCCTGGATACAGATAATGACGGCGGCATTGAGATCATGCATGGCGCCGATAGTTTCGAGAAAATCGCCACAGATTTGGAAAAAGACCCACGCTTAGATCAAGAAAGCCGGTGCTTTGCAGTCGAAGAAATCGGCAAATGGATGTGGTTGTTCGATGAACCTGCCTATGCCGAAATCAAGGCGGAAACGGGATGCGACGAGGCGTAAAATTGAAACGTCTGGCGGCGGACGAGACTCGGCGAATGATTGCGCTCTTGGCTACGCGGAATATACGACGCGAGCGGCGAGACCATCGTTGAGGCTTGCGGTGGGCGGTCTTCATGTGGGAATGCTTAGTGATCGCCACATCATGTGGCCCAACTTTAAGGAAGAAAGACAAACGCATGAGGGGCGCTAAATACTTTCAGGTAGACAATTTCTTTTCACTATAAGCCAGATGCTCAATGCAAGCTCCGCGCTGGCCATGGTCAGCATGATCAGCACCAAAAATATTTTTGGCAGCGGAATATCGACAAAAAAGACTGCATATGTGAATGAAGCCAATATCAATAATATGCCAAGCGTTTTCGGGATATATCCAGACTTGAGGATTGAATAGCCAAGGATGAAGATGTGCAAGGCGAAAAATACATATCCCAGAGACTTTACAGCTGCATAGCCGTAGACATCGATCATTTGAAATACAAGAGCAAACAACCCAATCATCAGC
>JBCBSY010000473.1:0-2144 GCA_039818925.1 Pseudomonadota bacterium
GATCGATGCGATTGCGGATTTTGAAACGGTCGAGACAGAGCTGATGCTCGCGGACCTTGAGAGCCTGGAAAAGCGACGCGTTGCGCTGGAAAAAAAGGCGAAGGGTCAGGACAAGGAAGCCAAAGCGCTTCTTGTGCTCGTGGATCGCGCCCTCGACGAACTGCGAGAGGGCCGTCCAGCTCGCAATGCTGAGATCTCCGATGATGAGGCAAAGGACTGGTCTGGATTGCAACTTCTGACCTCAAAGCCGGTGTTGTTTGTCGCAAATGTGGATGAAGGCGCTGCGGCAAGCGGAAATGAGTACTCGAAACTTGTCGAAACGCGCGCGGACGAAGAAGGCGCCGGCGCCGTGGTTATCTCTGCCAAAATCGAATCCGAACTCGCGCAGCTTTCCGACGAGGAACAGGCTGAATATCTCGAAACCATCGGTCTCGACGAACCCGGTCTTAATCGCCTGATCAGCGCCGGGTTCGACCTCCTGGGACTGCAAACCTATTTCACGGCCGGGCCGAAAGAATCACGCGCCTGGACCGTGAGACGCGGCGCCACGGCGCCTCAGGCAGCCGGGGTCATTCACACCGATTTTGAAAAAGGGTTCATTCGCGCCGAGACTATATCTTTTGAAGATTATATCAGCCTGAGCGGCGAACAGGGCGCAAAGGAAGCAGGCAAAATGCGGCTGGAGGGCAAGGATTACATCGTCAAGGATGGCGATGTAATGCATTTCCGGTTCAATACCTAGCAAGTTTCGCTGAACCCAGTGCGCTCAAAAAACAATCCCTGTTTAAGGGTTTGTTCAGCATGGTTTTACTCTTGCTTAAGCCTAATAAAATATGATCAGGGTCATGACTGTTGTTCAGACCATCGATCGTCGCAACGCCCAGCGCTATAAGGCGACCTTTGATATCCGTTTCTCCATAAATGGCGGACCGGAAACTGTGAGCAACACGCTTAATTTCACGTCGCGCAGCCTAGCTATTCGCAGCGACATGACAGCCCGGCGCGGCGACCATGTTGCGGTGCGCTTCAGTGGGCTGCCGGAGCTTGAAGGGAAAGTCGTCCGAACCTTCCCGGAAGGATTTGCAGCAACGTTGTGCAAAAAGTCACTGGAGATGATTGCGCGCATTGACGACCGCAGCGCTATCAAAATTCCTGACACGCATCAGCCAACCGACTTTGCGGAGAACACGGCGACAAGCCCCTTCATCGAGACCAAGTCGGAAACGCCTGCCCGGGCTTTACTGACTTCCGGATTTGGACTTGAGCCGGGCTATAACCGGCACTTTCTCTCGATCCTTGCGGAAAACCCTGCCGCCTTTGAAAATGCGCGCAATGTCTGGATTAGCGCCGAAGGCACGCGCTGGATCGCCAGCGGACTTCGGTTCGAGCAACGTAAGACAAGCGCCATGGCCGTGACTGCACTCAATGACTGGCAAACCTATATGGGCGCTGCCTACGGCCTCAAAATCAGCATTATCGACACGGAATTGCGCGAACGATCGATTGAAATCGCCGCCGGTCCCATCGCAGCGCATCTCGAAACGTTAACACCTTTCAAACTAGCGGTCAGCGCGTAAGTATCCGCCCGGCGACGGCATCGAGTTTCTTCATGAACTCAGGATCACGGGCGGATGGCGGCGTAATCACTGCAGTGTCCAGAACGCTTTCAATTCCTGACGGACAGGATGTGCGCGTCGCGCCGAGCCGCGCCGCCACATCCGTCACCAACCGCGCAGCGTTGGATGCATTCTGCTTCATGGTCTCGAGGATGTGGGCGACCTCTACAGCGCCGTCATCTTCTCGCCAGCAATCATAATCGGTCACCATCGCCACGGTGGCATAAGGCAGCTCGGCTTCGCGAGCGAGTTTCGCCTCCGGCATATTTGTCATGCCGATCACATCGCAGCCCCAGGAACGGTAGAGATGACTTTCCGCCCGCGTCGAAAATTGCGGCCCCTCCATGGCGAGATAGGTACCGCCGCGATGCACCCGCGTGCCCACCGCCTCGGCAGCGTCTCCGGCCTCCGGCTCAGCGTCGGGCAGCCCCTCCGCCTGGCCGGCGAAGGCCATGGCTGATTCCAGCCCCTCGTCGATCTCATCCTCATCCTCCAGCACCACCGGCTCGAGGGTTTCTTCGGGCCTGG
>JBCBSY010000474.1:0-2140 GCA_039818925.1 Pseudomonadota bacterium
ATCGACGCTCAGATCGTCGCGGCCCGGTTCTTCCGTTGCGCCGATCACCAGCCGGCCTTCTGCCTTCGGGCAAAGGTAAGCGCCCGGCGCGCGGACGACCCGGGTCAGCGCCGACGAAGCGACGGACAGCGCCGCACCCTTCACCGGAAAGACCACGTCCTCCGGAACCAGGCCGCTGACGGCCCCCGCGGCGATCACAATCTTTGCCGCCTCCAGCGTTTCGCCATTTTCCAGCATCACCGCGCCGCCCGCTGAGGTCATTTGCGTCCGCGTGACACGCGCGCAAACAAAGGTCGCATCATTCATTTTCAAGGAAGCGCGCAAAGCGGTTGTCAGCCGCCTTGGATCGACCTGCGCATCCGCGGGCGCATAAAACGCAGCGGCAACCTCGCTCGACAGCGCCGGCTCCATCGACCGCGCCTCATCGCCTGAAATCATCTGCGCTGTCCCGCCAAGCGCGTTCACCTGTTCCGCCTGTGCGCGCAGCGCGTCCGCCCTAATCTCATCATAGGCGAGACCAAGCGCCCCGCGCCCCTGATAATCGATGAATACACCAGTCTCGTCTTCCAGCCCGGCCGCAAAGCGGGGCCATAACGCCAACCCCTGCGCGCCGAGCCTGTAGAGCGCTTCGTCAAGCGCGCTTTGGGGCGCGCCGTGTTCAAACGACGGCGCCAGCATGCCCGCCGCCGCACGGGTCGCCGCCGGAATTGCTGTTGGGTCGGTCGCTGCACTTGCGTCAACAACAACAACCGACGCACCCTCGCGCCGTAATACACGCGCCAGCGTCAGGCCGATCACGCCGCCGCCAATCACTGCAATGTCGGATGTCTGACTTTTCATATGATCCTTTTGACCATCACCCTTTCACTTTGTCATCCCGTGCGCTGCGCGGCATAAGATGACGCACTGCAGACACGTAAATTCACGTCTTCTTCTGCAGTTTTTCAAATTCGTGACTTTCGGCGACCGGGAACGCGATCAGCCGTGTCTTCTCTCGTGAACCGGCGGACGAGCCGAAAAAGTAATTGACCACCGCCGCTGTCATGGTTGCGAGCGCACCGAGCATGATCGAAAATTCCGTCTCGGCGCCCGGCGGCAGTTTTCGCGCGACCATTACGCCAAGCACCACAAAGAAACCGAGGATCACCAACGCGCCCAACGCAGACGGCGTCCAGTCGTTCATTTTAATTTGCCGCTCGCGTGCATTCGCACGGTCGTCCGCATCGATGCGCTGTTCCTCGACTTGCGCTTCGCGCAAAGCGAGCTGAAACGCCTGCTCCGCCTGCTTCAGAGCAAGCAGCGTTTCCGGACTGGCCTGCGTCACTGCATTCGCAAGCGCGTCTTCATCAACCGTATCCTTGCCGAAGATTGCGCGCGATAATTGCGCGACGGCGGCGCCAGCCAACGGGCCGCCCAGCGCATGCGCAAGCCCCGGCGCCGCATGCGCGATGGCGCGCTTGATGCGCCCGCGAGATTTTTTCTGTTTTGTGGCGGCGGATGTTGCACTCACAGCGTCCTCTTTTTCTTTAACAAACAGGACGCATCCTAAGGCTGAAAAAAAACCCGTGGAAACTTATCCACGTCCGGATTTTCCATGGTAAGATGGAGCGTCGCAGACCGCTCAAAATGAGGGCGTCAAAGTTAAAACGGCATATCGACGGAAAGATGCAAGGCGCGCCTTCATCCTGAGGAACACAAATTTCTTTTTCCTTCGCGACGGCCTGACAGCCTCCTCAGGATGAAGAAATTTGTGTGTCGCGAAGGAGCGCGTATGTAAATCGTCGGGGATTGCATTTCTTGCCTATCCCACGGCACAAAATACACCGCATGCGGCCTATTCTGAATAAATTTCAATTTGCAATTGCCGGCGGATCAATTCAGAGTCGCGATTAATGATTCGGCGCTCTTGAAAAGCGCCGCACGGCAACGGCGGTCAAAAAGCTCCCTATGGCATTCGCAGGAGCAGCGATTCTCTTCGCTGCATTATTTTTGATTCTCGGCCGAAGCAGGGCTTTCAGTCTGAAAGCGGTGGACGCGGCTGCGCGGGCCCCGGCTCTGCTTCTGGCGAGAATCAAAAATAATGCAGCGAAGAGAATCGCTGCTCCTGCGAATGCCATAGGGAGCTTTTTGACCGCCGTTG
>JBCBSY010000475.1:0-2134 GCA_039818925.1 Pseudomonadota bacterium
TCGCCTTCAGGCGCCGCTCATGATTGATGCTGAAACTGTCGCGAGGTTTGTCGTCAATTATACAGAAAGAACCGATATTGACGCCATCGACGATGATCGGCGCGCCTGCATAAAAACGGATATGGGGTGGTCCTGTGACGAGGGCGTTGTCTTTAAATCGCGGGTCTTTGGTCGCATCCAGCACCAATAAAACGTCTTCCTGCGTAACCGTATGCGCGCAAAAAGCGACATCGCGTCCGGTCTCGCACGCATCAAGGCCAACACAGGATTTAAACCACTGACGATCCCGATCGACGAGCGAGACAATCGCGATCGGCGTCTGGAAATAGTCTGCAGCATGATCGGTCAAACGGTCGAATTCCGGCGCCTTGGGCGTGTCGAGAATGCCGGTTTCGTCCAGCACGCGCTGCCGGCGTTCCTCTGCAAATGGGAAAGGGTACTGCATGCCCGCCGCCTCATTTTTTGCGAATTCTCCCGGTTTACCGGAAAATTCTTAAGAGAGTGGGAAGGTTTGGCGATATCCCCAGCCCTTGTTCATGGCGACAACGGCGCCGCTTGGGGCGTGGATCAGCACTTTCGCAGGTCAGCTGACTTTTTTCAGATCGATGATCCAGACGCAGCCGCTCGCCATGACGCCGCCGAGAAGACGCCCGTCGCTGTCGACTGTTCCTTCAAAGACCGCACGCCGTCCGTCGGGGAAATAATAATCGGCGTTGAAAAATCCGTCATGGGTGATGATCCCCTTGACGATTTGAAAGCGGCCGTCAAAGGCGCGCAGCGCACCGTCCCGGATATCAAGCTGGGTTAGCGGCAGCGCGCCGCAGGCCGGGTCGGAAAGCCCGGGCGAGGGGGGCGCCGCGCCCAGATAAAGTCCGTCATAGCGATAGCTGACCATTTGCGCGGCGACGGGCGCCGTCGCCATGGCAAAGACCGCGATCATAAGAAATGTGACGCCAGCACGGGCGTGAATGAACCTTCGACACGTCATGGCCGATCTCGCCTCCCGCGTCATGATAGCACAAAAATGGCTGCAATTTAGGCTTCGAAAGCGGGGCCTGATGGGTCATATAAGCAGTTAACAAAGGAGCCCCAACATGACGTTCACGACGCCCATTCGCGACATGCAGTTCATGCTTGATCACGCGGCCGGTTTTGGCGCGCTGGAAAAGACCGGCGCCTTCCCCGAGCTGTCGGAAGATCTGGTGGCGGCGATTCTCGAGGAAATGGGTAAATTCTGCGACGGCGTTGTCGCCCCGCTAAACGAAGGCAGCGACAACGAGGGCGCCGTCCTGGAAAACGGCGTCGTGCGAACCTCTCCCGGTTTCAAGGAGGCCTATAGCCAATATGTGGAGGGCGGCTGGTCGTCGCTGGCCTTTCCGGAAAGCGCCGGCGGGCAAGGGTTGCCGTCGACCCTCGCGGTGGCGCTGGTGGATGCGCTGAATGCAGCCTCGATGTCGTTCGCGATCGGGACAACGTTAACCACCGGCGCGGTCAAGGCGTTGTTGCATGCGGGAACGGATGCGCAAAAAGAGACTTATCTCGAAAAAATGGTCTCAGGCGCGTGGACCGGGACGATGAATCTGACCGAACCGCAAGCGGGGTCAGACTTGTCCGCCGTCCGCACCAAGGCGGAGCCGGTAGGTGATGGCTGTTACAAGATCAGTGGACAGAAGATTTACATCACCTATGGCGATCATGATCTGACGGACAATGTAGTTCACCTGGTGCTTGCCCGGTTGCCCGATGCGCCCGCCGGCACGGCCGGAATTTCGATGTTCCTCGTGCCCAAGTTTCACGTCAAGGAGGACGGTTCGCTTGGCGGCCGCAATGACGTGCATTGCATCAAGCTTGAAGAAAAAATGGGCCTTCACGGCTCGCCCACATGCGTGATGGCGTTTGGCGATAATGGCGATTGTTACGGCACGCTTCTCGGTGAGGAGAACAAGGGCCTCAAAAACATGTTCGTGATGATGAACTCCGCGCGCCTTGATGTGGGCATGCAAGGGGTCGGCGTCGCCGAACGCGCGTTTCAACGGGCGCTGGCTTTCGCCCAGGAGCGCAGGCAGGGCCGCGCGCCAAATTCAGCTAAAGGGGACGTTAAATCCGGCGATATGATTCCGATTTACGAGCACCC
>JBCBSY010000476.1:0-2127 GCA_039818925.1 Pseudomonadota bacterium
CCCACACAAAGTAGCGACGGAGATTGAAGGCGCCGGACAAGGTGCCCGCTTTCATCAACGCCATGCCGAAAAACATAACCGCCATGGCGTCGAGTAGGTAAAAGACATAGTCGCGCGAGAAGATGGTGTTGGCGTACTCATTGGCGTAGGGCGCCAGCGTGTCGAGATAGCCGCCGAGCGCCGAGTCGGTGAGGGCGTCGAGCGTTTGCGGTCCGGGGCGTTGCAGATTTTCCCACGCGATGAGCGCTTCCTCGCTGGCGCCTGGAGAAAATGCCGCGGCGCGTATGTCAGCGTTCTCAGCTGCTTCCAGACCGGCCACAGCCGCCAGAACGAGTGTGCTAGCGACGCCCAGCCAGGCAAGCTGTTTTGGCGTCGCCAATCGGAACGGAAACAGGATCAGCGCGCAAATACCATATGTGTAAAGAATATCGCCGGGCATCAGGAGTAAAAACCCGTGCACAAGGCCAAAGACGACAAGCCAGAGATTGCGGCGCATATAGAGATCGGCGCGGCGCATCGGCGTTTCCGGTTGCGATTCCGTCCTCAAAAACAAAACAATGCTGGCGCCGAACAGAAGCGAAAATAGGCCGCGCATCGCGCCTTCAATCGTGACTTCGGAAAACGACCAAAAACCAATGTTCCAAGGGTTGCCGCCGCCAGCCACGTAAGGGTCCCAGATCGCAAAAAACGGAAAGGCGTGGCCCGGCATATTGATCCAGAGGATGCCAAGCACTGCCACGCCGCGCAGCGCATCGATTACATCAATCCGGTTTTGATCGGCAGGAAGCATGATCACGCTGTTTTATTGAGGATGCGGACAAGGTGCAGGACTTTGCCCTCTCGTCATGTCCGACGCAACATCCAGCAGAAACGGTGCGTGAAGGGCGCGCCGTAGATTAGCCGGCGTCCTCTGTCAACTCAAACATCAGCAAGAGAGTCTTTTGCCGGCGCCGGTTCTGGTTATCGTCCGAGATGAGATAGATGAGGGTATTGCCCTCATCATCTTCGCGCGCCGCGATGCCTTCCATATTGTCAACGATCAGCGGTGCGCTAAAGCGCGCAAGCTCCGTGCCCTCAAGCGACGCCCCCGGAACTATCGCGTCTGCATGAATTCGCACGACCCGGGCGCGGGCGCCAAGCGCTGCAGAATAAGCGCGCTCCAGCACCAGGAGATCGCCGCCTGGCAACCGCATCGCATCGGTCGGACTGAACGCTTCTGCAGGGTTGTAAGAAAGCGCTGAAAGGCGTCCGTCCCGGTCGACAATCCACGCCTTCACGCCCCCGTCTTGAGACGGTGCGCCCTCAGCGAAAGCGATCAGGCGCCCGTCGTCTAGCGGCGCAATCGCTTCAATGCCTTTGTTAAAGGGGATCGCCTGATTGTCGAAGGCGGCAGCGTTGCGGTGAAAGACGATGCGCCCGTCTGCACCGGAGCGATAAACGTCGATGCGGTTTTGTCGCTCAAACCCGACAAAAAGATCGGCACCTTGGACAAAAACGGCTTCCGCATCCGCCTGGTCGCCAGCGAGCGGTTCATCGTTCACCGCAGTGACGGGTGATACAAGCGCCCCATCCGCGTCGACGAGGCGGCCATCCGGTCCGTAAGCCAACGCGGCGGTCAGCCAATGTCTGCGATCTGACACGGCAAGAAGCTGTGCGCCGTCAGGACTGACCGTAACGCCGGAATAACCGCCAAAACTTTTTTCCATCGACGTTAAATGCAGACCGCCGCGGTAGATCAACGCGCCAATTGCGTAGGCCTCGTTGGGAGGTTTGTCGCCGCGCAGTTGATACAGCGAAGCGTCAAGGTCAACCACACGCCAGTCGCTAGGCTGGGCTTCATCGCTTGCGCCGGCGCAACCTGCGCTCAGGAGAAACCCGCACAAGGCGGCGAGGAGACCGGCAAATCTTCTCATGCGGCTGGCCGTTGTCCAGTCCGCCGATCCGGCGCTGCATCCTCATCGAACAGCTCGGCAAGCTTGTCGATAATAGCGCCGCCAAGTTGATCGACATCGACAATTGTCAGGGCCCGCCGGTAATAGCGCGTCACGTCATGACCAATCCCAATCGCCAGCAGCTCAACCGGCGACCGGCTCTCGATAAAACCGATCACTTCGCGCAAGTGCCGTT
>JBCBSY010000477.1:0-2125 GCA_039818925.1 Pseudomonadota bacterium
CGAAAATCGCCGCAACGAGGGCGTCGTAAAGCAGGATCCCGATCTGTTCAGCAAGCGAGTGTTTTTCAATGTAAAGCGTTAACGCGCCGATCGTTTCGCCATTGTGGAGAATTGGCGCAGTGGTGTCGGCGCTGTTCGATGTCAGGAAAGACATCCACGAGTCGCCTTCCGGGTCGGCGGCTGGATTTCGCGATGCAAGATCCGGATTTCCGAGCGCTGCAAAAAGCGATCCGTCTTCGCTGTCAACGCGAACATACTGGAACCCCGGCACGCGCGCCGCTGCCTGTAGCGCGGCCTCAGCGCTTTGCTGGTCGCGGTCCATGACCGGCTTTGCAATAACGGCGGCGAATATGTTCGCGGTGGCGCTGAGCTCCGCCCGGTCGCCGGCCCCGAATTGCGCTGTTTCACGCCAAACCGAAGAGGCGGTAGCGATGCCGACGGCCCCGAATATCGCCACAATGACAAGAGTGGTTAAACGGCTCCGCAAGGTCTGGGTGCGCTTTGGCATTGAAGAAAACCTGACTTGAACACAACAATAGGCCGCACCCTGCCACCGATTGTTTTAGAAAAAATTTCAAGTTCGCAAATGCGATGGAAAGTGATTGTTAAGATAATGTTGCGTTAATTGCTTCGCTCAAAAGCCCATCTGGGTTGCGGGAGAGAGGGCGTATTGTTGTGACCACAGTCAAGAAGGTGATTCTTGCTGACGACGACGCCATCATGCGCGAGCTGGCGAGCGCAAAGCTTGTCGAAGCCGGGTATGAAGTCCACGCCGCTTGCGACGGCGCCGAAGCGCTTGAGGCGCTCAAAAAATTCCAGGCCGATCTCGTAATTTCCGACCTGGACATGCCGGTGATGAACGGCTTTGAACTCACGGAATCCATTCGTAGCGATCCTGCGCTTTCTGAGACGCCGATCATGGTGATCACCGCCAGCGATCAGGGAGATGCGGTTGATCGTGCTTTCGCCGCCGGCGCGACGTCGTTTCTCGCCAAACCCATGAACTGGTCGCTGTTTCACCATGCGGTGAAGTTTGTGCTGCGCGCCCATGAGGATCGCCGTGCTTTGAGAGAAGCGCGTGATCTCGCGGAGGCGGGTGCGAAATTTAAAGACACCCTCATGTCGGTGATGAGTCATGAACTGCGAACGCCGCTCAATGCAATCATCGGCTTTGGGCAAATTATCGCCGAGCAGTTTTCGAAGCAGAACGATCACCTTCACCGGGAATACGCAGATTATATTGTTGATGGCGGAAAACGCCTGTTGAGTTCCGTCTCCGACATGCTGCTGGCGTCGGAATCGCGTTCGGGGTTCATCGGGATTACCGAAACCGACGTCACAGTCGAGCGATTGGTCAGCGAAGCGCTGAACAGCACCGAAAAAACGCTGCTGCTTGCCGGCGCCACCGCCAAGACCAACCTTTGCTCTGATGAGATGGAGGTCTTGTGCGATCAGGGTTTGGTGTCCCGCGCTATCGGCAAGTTGATCGAAAATGCGGTGAAATTCTCGCCGCGAGGCGTCGAGATCACGATTGCGGCGGCGATTACCCGGCAGGGCGATCTGGCGATAATGGTCAAGGACAATGGCCCGGGCGTGAAGCCTGAAGTGCTGCGTGAAATTGCAAAACCATTCGCCCAGCTCGATATGTCCTCACGGCGCAAGAGCGAAGGTCTTGGACTGGGCTTGCCGCTGGTGAACGCCATTACGGCGGCCCATGGCGGCGTCTTCCGGATCGATTCCAAACCCGGCGAAGGCGCCCGGGCGATTATCCTGATCCCGAAATCGCGCGTGCTCGCGCGCAGCGACCCCAAGGCAGACCAGCAGTTTGCTTGACCCTCCTGGCTGACAGGCTATGAACGCGGTCCCGTGTGCGGGAAGGGCATCCCGACGCCTTGGGGCGCGTAGCTCAGTGGGAGAGCACTACGTTCACACCGTAGGGGTCGCTGGTTCGAACCCAGCCGCGCCCACCACGCCCCACTCTGTTCTTTCGACTTGAAATCTGTTTTCAGGCACGCGTCGCATGGCGAAGCCGCCATTCTCGGGCCTGGTTATGCTTAATGCTTTGTTGATACATTTCTTTCAGATTTATCGTGCGCCGAAATCATGTTGCGTTGCGGCGCCTTGC
>JBCBSY010000478.1:0-2125 GCA_039818925.1 Pseudomonadota bacterium
CCCAAACAGGCCTGGCGAAGTCTCCTCGCAAACAACGCTACTGCCCGACAAGCGCATAGCATCGACCGATGCCAACAATTCAGAAGAGCAAAGGCGGAACAAAGAATGAAATTCATATATGCGCTGTTTTACACATTGTCCGTTCTTCATGTCGTTCCGTCGGCGGCAACCGCTCAATCATCGGCGATACAGCCTGTACATTTGAGAAGTCCGGAAACTGGCGAAACTGGTCGTGGATTCTTCATTCGCAGCAATGATGGGTGCGTCATTGTTACGACTCGCCACTTTGCCAAAAACAGAGATGAATTTGTGTATGTCGATTCTAGCGGCCGGCGCGACAGGGCATCTTCCTTCGCGCTCTCGGCGGACCAAAGCATCGACGCCGCGCTTCTTACGCCCTCATCGCCACCGAATAACTGCCCTTGGGCGTTACCACAACAAGACGAGGCAAATCGACTGGGCGCCGAAAGCGGGACGCTGCGAATCGTGTCGGAAAATGGTTCGATCATCTATATGCGGGTCGATCTCCGACGCCACACGGTTGAGGGCACGGTCGTCCTCTGGCCAAACGACCCGCGCGAAGTGACTCCGGAAGGCGCCAGTGGGGCGCCCTTGGTAGTGAGCGGCGCGATCATCGGAATGCAGCTGGGAAACCAGTGGGTGGCCGAACAAAACAGGGAGGTGCCGATCGCGATATATCTTTCGAATATCGTCAATCATTGGCCGGATGAGCTTCGCGCGGCCGGTGGCCTAACCACCATCAACACAATTGGCGTGACGACGAACGGCAATGTCGTTAGCACTGCGCCAGAGAACTCCGAGGCTCCCTATAGCTCGACGCAAATCCCCGATCAGTTCGCAGCCGTCCGGCAGATTGTTGTGGCCGCCCGCAACCTGCAGGCGATTGCGGAGAGAAATGCGCGGTTGGCATCTGTTGAGGCCTCGCTTGCGCGCGATGCGGGCGCGGCGGCAAGAAGCCACGGCATCGGCCCGTGGGGTCGCAACCAAACGTTTGCGAACTTCCCCGCTGGCCTGCCGAGCGACAAAGCGGGCAATGCCATGGCTTATTTCGGCGATTACTATAACTACACAGGGAGCGGCGACTATCGAAACGGCTATGGCATTAGCCGTATCCTATCGGGGCCGCTGCTTGGCGCAGAAATATTCTGCGCGCATCGGGCTACGGGCTGTGTTGGCGCCGGCGAAATGCGCTGGGTGGATTGGCGCGCGCCCGGAGCTGTAGAGTTAACCTGGCGCGGGGCATTGAATGGTTATGCCCCTGCCGGAGCAGGGGTCGTTCAGTACCCAGTCGGAAGCGATGTCGAACAGATCGCCTTATCGCTCAGTGCCCGGGATCTTTCGCCAACCAGCGATATGACATCGGCGCCAAGCGTATGGAGATTGGCCGATGGCCGTCAGTTTCAGGGCGAAAGCACGCTTGAAGGCTGGCAAGGGAATGGCACGCTATGGGATGCAACAGGTCGATTAACGCATGTGGGAACTTGGCGGGACGGCCAGCTCACAAGCGGTTGGGTTCTTGGGGAACAGGGCTGGCTCGAGGTCAAGCGTCGATGAACCACGCCATTGAAACTTCGATCTTACGTGGAGAGAGCCATCTTGGTGTCTCTAGCGTGGTGCAGTTTTGTGAAGCTCAGCCAAGAGCTATTCGTCAACGCTGAAATCGGGCGAGACGCCGGCCTCAAGCCGCGTCGCGCTTTTCCGCCGCCGCGAACAGCGCATGAATGGCGGCCGGCGATTCAGTCTCGCGAATGCGCTGGCGGCGGTCCTCACGCCGGAAAAAACGCGAAATCCGCGCCAGAGTCTTCAAATGTTCAGCGTTGGCCGCCTCCGGCGCCAGAAGCAGAAAAACCAGGTCCACCGGCGCATCGTCAATCGCGTCATAATCGACCGGCGAATCAAGGCGCGCGAACCAGCCGCGCGGACGATCCAGGCCGTCTATGCGCGCATGCGGTATGGCGACGCCGCCGCCAACGCCGGTCGAACCAAGCCGCTCACGCTCCATGACGGCGTCGAAAATCTCGGCCGCGTCGCAGTCGAGATCATGCGCCGCCGCCTCGCACAGACGCTGAATGACCGCCTTTTTGCCGCTGGCCCGGAATCCGGC
>JBCBSY010000479.1:0-2116 GCA_039818925.1 Pseudomonadota bacterium
ATCGCCGCAGTTGTGATTGGTTTGGTCATGCTGGCGATGCGAAAGCGTGTATCGGCTGCCATGGGAGTATTGGCTTCACGGTCGGCCTGTCCAAAAGCGCCCCGTGCTGTGATCGCGCCGTTCTGCATGACGGCGTAAACAAAGCCGGAAAAACCAAGCAGCACCCAAGCAGAGGACGACGTCGCCGCATAGGAAAGCCCTGCGACCCAGGCGCCGAGCCCGCGCCCGCCAATCAGAAAATCGCCTTCACTGCCGGACCGACGGCTGGCCCACACCCCAATACCCACAAGCAACAACTTGTAGATAACAAGAGTCCCCAGAATGACTGAGCTTTCCCCGTTCATAGGTCTTGCGCCTGTCCTGTGCGGCCTTTCAACCGCTTCCGGCTAAATGATATATCATTTTCCAGGCGGCGTGGAGACCCGAAAAACCGGGCAGCCGTCCGCAAGCGCGAAGGGTCAAGGCGTATAATTGAGGACCGGTCCGAGCCAGCGCTCCGCGGTCAACAGATCCCAGCCTTTGCGCTGCGCATAATCTTCGACCTGATCCTTTTCGATCCGGCCAAGGGCAAAATAGTGCGACTGAGGGTGGGCGAAATAAAGCCCGGAAACGCTGGCGGGTGGAGTCATGGCGAAACTCGAAGTCAGTTCTACTCCGGCACGGGCGGGTGCGTTCAACAGTGCAAACAGCGTTTCTTTTTCCGTATGGTCCGGTTGCGAAGGATAACCTGGGGCCGGACGGATGCCGTCATACTTTTCCGCGATCAGCTCTTCGCAGGAAAAATTTTCTTGCGGCGCATAACCCCAAAGGTCACGCCGCACACGCGCATGAAGATACTCTGCGAACCCTTCCGCGAAACGGTCCGCCAGCGCTTTCACCATAATTGATGAGTAATCATCATTGGCTTTTTTAAAGTCCTCCGCCCGTTCCAACTCGCCATGACCGGCGGTCACGCAAAATCCGCCAATCCAGTCTGCGCCCTGCCCGACTGGCCGTACGAAGTCAGACAACGCTACATTGTCGCCTTCGGATTTTTCAATTTGCTGACGTAAGGTGAAAAACCGCGCGCGTTCCTCATCGCGCTCATCGTCTTTCCACAAAACAATATCATCGCCATCTGCATTTGCCGGCCAGAATCCGGCAACGCCTTTCAACGTCAACCACTTTTCCGTAACGAGCTGGTCGAGCATGACTTGTGCGTCACGCCACAGTCCGCGCGCCGCCTCTCCACGCTTGGCGTCGTCAAGAATCTGCGGATAGCGCCCCGGCATATCCCAGCTCATAAAAAACGGCGTCCAGTCAATAAAGGGAAGAATGTCTTCCAGAGAGACATCGTCGATTGTCGTCACGCCAAGATTTGCAGGCTTCACAGGTTCATGGGTTTGCCAGTCAGGCTGAAAACGCGCCGCGCGCGACGCATCGATCGTTAGCCGCGTCTTCGGACCGCCGCCAGCCCGCGCCGCCCTCATCTTTGCATATTTCGCCTTCGTATCCTCCCAGATTATGGGATGCTGCTCGTCTGAGAGGAGCGCAGATACAACGCCGACCGCTCGGCTTGCATCCGTCACATGGATCACTGGCGCAGCCTCATAGCCTGGCTCGATCTTGACGGCGGTGTGCGCTGGCGATGTGGTCGCGCCGCCAATCAACAGCGGCAGGTCCATACCGCGACGCTGCATCTCCGCGGCTACAAAAACCATTTCATCAAGCGATGGCGTGATCAGCCCAGAAAGGCCAACAATATCTGCATTCTCTTTTGCCGCGGTATCAAGAATATCTTCCGCCGGAACCATGACGCCGAGGTCAACCACTTCATACCCGTTGCACTGAAGCACCACGCCGACAATATTTTTGCCTATATCGTGCACATCGCCCTTTACTGTCGCCATGACGACCTTGCCGTTTGATTTTCCAGCGAGCCCCGCCTCTTCTTTTTCGGCTTCCATGTAAGGCAACAGATGCGCGACCGCCTGTTTCATCACGCGCGCTGATTTCACCACTTGGGGGAGAAACATTTTGCCGTCGCCGAACAAATCGCCGACGACGTTCATCCCATCCATCAAGGGGCCTTCGATTACATGCAGCGGACGTTCGGCAGTAAGGCGGGCTTCTTCAG
>JBCBSY010000480.1:0-2113 GCA_039818925.1 Pseudomonadota bacterium
ATCTTCGACAACCCCGCGCACCACGCGGCTGATGTCCAGCAGGTTTTCTTTCTGGCCGACCAGCACCTCCATGCCGACCGTCGGTTCGCCATTGAGGCGAAACAGAAAATCGCCTTCGAGAAAGCCGTCTTCGATGGTCGCGACGTCGCCGAGCAAGACATGCGATCCGTCGGGCCGATCAATGAGCGGAAGCGCAGCGTATTCCGGCCCATAAAGCGCCCGGTCATCGGCGCGTAGAAAAATGGCGCCGCCTTCAGTCCGCAATTGGCCGGCCTGAAAATCCAGCGAATTCGCCCGGATTGCACTGGTCACATCCGCGATGGTCAGCCCATAATGACGAAGCCGCTCGGGATCGACTTCGATACGCAGATTGCGTGGAATTAGCCCCCAAATCTTTAAGCGCGACAGTTCCGGCTGCGCCAGGAGTTCCTCTTTCAGGCGTTGCGCGACCGTATGCAGAGTCGCAGGGTCGGCGAACCCGTGAAGATTGACGTAAAGAGCGGGGAAATCGAAGGCCGAAGTTTCGATGACTGGACGGCGGGTTTTGCTGGGCAGATCAGTAAGGCTGTCGACCCGGAGGCGTACGCGATCGAGCACGTCCTGAAGTTTTTCACCGCCTGCCCGGCGCACTGAAATCGTTGCAAAACCATTCACAGACTGGGACGTGATGGAACGCACCCCTTCAAGCCCTTCAAGCGCTTGTTCAACTTTTTGGGTCACCAACTGGTCGACCTGCTCGGCGGTCGCTTCCGGGTATTCAATGGTGATCTCGACGGTTTCAGGCGGAATGCGCGGGAAGCCTTCGATGCGAATCGAAAGCGCTGTCTGCACGCCGAGAAAAAGGATCAGCGCCATCAGAAGATTGGCGGCAACTGGGTTGCGGATGAACCAACTGGTCAGGGCACGCATGACCTAGCGCCTGTTCTGTACGTTCGGCGTCGTTTCCACTTGCCGGTTCGCGAGTTGGCCGGTTGCGACACCCTCATTCAGCGTCTGCGGCGCCACCTTCATTCCGGGGAGAAACGAAGCCAGCGGTGTCGCCGCAACGCGCCAGGGGCCGGCGCCTTCAGGCGTCGCGATGACAAGGTCGCCGTCAGCACGGAACAGGATTTCCGGCGCGAGGCGCACGAGCAAAACGTCCGCATCAACGATCCAGATGTGACCCGCCCGCGATAGCGCCGCCTCCGGAAGGGTCAGCGTATCGGCGATGGCGCGACCGGTGAATTCCACACGAACGAAATCGCCTGCAACCAGACCTTCGTTCGGGTTTGCGACCTCAAGGAAAATGCGCGGTTGACGAGTCTGGCTGTCCAGATAACCGCCGCCTTGCCGGATGCGAGCTGCGCCAAGCTGTGTCCCATTGCGATGGAACAGCCGGACGGCCTGGCCGGCAATAGGGTGTTCAAGCAGCGCCCAGTCGGCCTCGTTCAATTCAACGGCGAGTTCATATTGACGATCATCAGACAGATGTAAGAGCGCTTCCCCGACTGCAACTGTTTGGCCCAGGCTCGCCATTCTGTTCGTGATAATACCTGAAAACGGCGCCGTAACGTCAGTATCGGCTAATTGACGCCGCGCATCAGCCAACTGCGCTTCAGCTGACGCGAGGGTGCGCTCCGCGATGCGCAGTTGCGGCAGGCGCAGCACAAGATCGTTCGGCTCCGATACATTCAGCAGTTCAGCTTCTTCGCGCGCGAGACCGGTGTCGTTTTGCGCATGCACAAACGCGAGCTTCGCTTGCTCGAGATTAAGTTCCGCGGCGGCAAGCGCAGATTCGTATGGTGTTTTCTCAATTGAAAACAACAGAGCGCCGGCCTCGACGCGTTCGCCTGCCAGCGCCGAATCATGTACGTTCATGATCCGTCCGGAGACGGCGGCGGTTGTGGATTGTCGTTTCCCTGGTCGTTTTGGCTGGCGTTGTCGTTCTCCTTTTCTGGACAGAAGACACCGCAAACGTCACGCGCACAAATTTACCGCCCGCCTTGCCGGTCGTCACCGTCATGGACGCGGCGCCAGCTGAGGCGATGGCGGCGGTCTCGGCATTTGCAGAGTTGCGTCCGCGCTGGGATTCGGAAATTCGCGCCGCCGTCTCCGGACGGATCATGAACGTACA
>JBCBSY010000481.1:0-2109 GCA_039818925.1 Pseudomonadota bacterium
ACCCCAGCAAGGCATAAAGTCCGTAAGCCAGGATCCAATTAGACATACCGACGATGATCTGCGTCAAAAACGGCAGATCCGCGTTGAAATTGTTAAACTGGTCAATGATTTTTGGGACCACAAAAACCATCAACGTCGTCACAACCCCGCCGGCAATCACCATCAATGCTGCCGGGTATATCAGCGATGCGATCGCCTTGTTTTTTATGGCACGGTTTTTTTCGAGCATCGACGCCAGACGATCGAGAACGCCGGCGAGATCGCCTGATGTTTCCCCGGCGGCAATCACAGCGCGATAAAGCGCAGGAAAGGATTTTTCATCTTCACCCAAGGCGTCTGCAAATCGCCAGCCTTCCATCACACGCTCACGCACGCCCAACAAGCGTGTGCGGGCACCGGGCGTTTCCGATTGTATGGCCACTGCGTTCAGCGCTTCCTCCAACGGCGTCCCGGCGCCGATCAGGGCGGAGAGCTGGCGCGTGATCATAACCAGCTGGCCAGGTTTGATGCGTGGCGGTGTGGCGCCCATCATGCTTTTGCGGATCTCGCCACTGCGTGGCGCAGACAGCTTGAGCGGCGTCAATTTCATTTGCCGCAATTGCTGACGCGCCTGGCGCTGACTGTCCGCCGCAAGAACGCCTCTGCGGGTTTTGCCGCCGAAATCCAGCGCCTCATATTCAAAGGCCGGCATTGTCGTTCTCCTGACGAACAACCCGCATCACTTCTTCTACAGATGTTGTTCCTTCGATCGCATGGCGAAAGCCTGACTGCACCAGCGTGTCGGATGTTGCAAAAGCATAAGCGGCGATATCCTGTTCATTGGCGCCGTCGTGAATCAAGCGCTTCAGCTTTTCATCGATAACGATCAGTTCATAAACGCCGATGCGTCCTTCATAGCCGGAGTGGTTGCAACGACCGCATCCGACAGGACGGTAAAGCATCGTTTCATCCTGATCGCTGAGGCCGACCAACTCGCGGGTCGCAGCGTCCGGCGCATAGGCTGCTTTGCAGGACGGGCACAGGCGGCGCACAAGACGCTGCGCCATCACGGCCGCAAGCGTCGAAGACAAAAGAAACGCCTCAACGCCCATATCCCGCAATCTGGTGATCGCACCGGCGGCGGAATTGGTATGAACGGTTGAGAGCACGAGGTGTCCGGTCAGCGACGCCTGCACTGCGATCTCCGCAGTTTCGACGTCGCGGATTTCGCCAACCATGACGATGTCCGGATCCTGCCGCAGGATGGCCCGCAACCCGGTGGCGAATGTCATACCGACTTTTGGGTTGATCTGCGTCTGGCCGACGCCGTCAATGGCATATTCGACTGGGTCTTCTACAGTTAGAATGTTCCGGCTTGGTTCATTTAGCAGTGACAAGGCGCCATAAAGCGACGTGGTTTTGCCGGATCCGGTTGGCCCGGTCACCAAAATGATGCCGTTCGGCCGCGATAAAACCTGTTTGAAGCGGAACAGGATTTCCGCCGGCATACCCAGCCCGTCAAGGTCGAGCCGCGCCTCATCCTTATCCAGAATGCGCATGACCACCCGCTCTCCGAATCGTGCCGGGAGCGTTGAGACGCGCACATCGACTGCTTTGCCGCCCAACGCGATCGAAATCCGTCCATCCTGAGGCACCCGGCGTTCGGCGATATCAAGCCGCGCCATCACCTTCACACGAGAAGTCAGGACCGGCGTCATGCGCGCCGGCAGGGACAGAATCTCCCGCAAGACGCCGTCGATGCGCAATCGCACCGAGAGATCTTTTTCATAGGGTTCAATATGAATATCCGACGCCTTGACCTTCACCGCCTCGGCGATGAGCGCGTTAATCAGCCGGATCACCGGCGCATCATTCTCGCTGTCTAAAAGGTCTGCCGTTTTTGGAAGCCCTTCAGCAAGCGACGCCAGATCCGCGTCATCACCATCGAGGTCAAGATCTTCGGTCGAAATCCCCTCGACGGAATAGATCTCAGACAAACGGCGTTCAAAAGCATCCGTGGGCATCAGATCGACGCTTACTGGCGCGCCAACAGCGCGGCGCGCTTCGATTACGGCCCACGGGTCGGGCGCCTCCCCGCGCGCGCCCAACAAAACGGGGTTCGCATCACCG
>JBCBSY010000482.1:0-2104 GCA_039818925.1 Pseudomonadota bacterium
TCAGCATCAGCGCTGTTCCAAAGAGTTCACCAAACGCCAACGAGACCGCAGCCGGGATGAGGTACTGCGCCTGTTCCGATGTTTCGGTGAGCAACGGCGTGAGGCCGATGACCGTCGTGGCGGTGGTCAGGAAGATCGCCCGAAAGCGGCCGACGCCGGCCGCATGAAGCGCATCGGATACGGTCTCGCCCTCGCCGCGTGCCTGGTTGTATCGCGTGATCATCACCAGACTGTCGTTCACAATCACGCCGGTGAGCGCGAGCATGCCAAAGAACGACAAGAGCGACAGCGACACGCCCATGATCATGTGGCCGACGGCCGCCGCAACGAACCCGAATGGAACAATCGCGAGAATGACAAAGGGTTGCCAGTAGCTTTTCAGCGGAACGGCCATGAGTACGTAGATGAGGACAGCGGCCAGTATCAGGGCGTTTACGAGGCCGCCACGGATCTCGCCCATTTCTTCCAGCTCGCCGGCGGCGATAACCTGAACGCTCGGATATTTAGCCGCCAGTTGCGGCGCTAATTGTTCGAACACCGCCTGACCGACCTCTTCAGGCGCCACAATGGCGCGGTCGATTGAAGCGAAAACCGTGTTCACGCGCTTGCCGTCTCGCCGGGTCACGGCGCCGGATGCATAGGAGCCCTCAATTTCGGCCACAATCGTCAGCGGCGGCCAAGCGCCGGTCGCACTGCGCAGGCGGACGTCCAATAGGTCATCGATAGTGTCGCGAGCATCGCGGGCGTTTTGAACAACCACACGCAGTTCAGACCCGTCACGGCGAACACGCGCAACTTCCGAACCGCCGTAGCCTAAGCCGATCTGCCCCGCCAGGGTTTCGACCGTGAAGCCAAGATTGCGCGCTTCAGGCCGCAGGCGCAGTTTCAGTTCAGGCTGGCCGCCATCAAGGCCATCGCGAATGTTCGACACGCCATCAAGCGCGCCCAGGAAGGAGCGCAATTCTTTACTGGCCTGCCGCAACAGGTCCGTATCTTTTGAGACGAGGCGGATCTGGAACCCGCCAGCCAACGCCTCAGAGCCGGTGAACTGTAGTTCTGTCGCGCCTTCTGCAACGCCGACACGCTCGCGCCATTCACGCACGACGTCGAGGATCTGCACATTCGGCCGTTCGGCGACCGGTAACATTTCAGCGTATATCTGCGCGCTGCCCGCACTGTTGACGATGGTGAAGAACGTCTCAATCGGCGCAGCGTCCATGCCCTCGCGATCGCGCAGTTCTTGGTTCAACGCGCGGCCGACATGTTCGATCCGGTCGATATTGGCCTTGGTCAGCGCAAACGGCGCACGGGCGTCCATCTCCATGTTGATCGTGATCACCTGTCCGGGCACATCGGGAAAGAAAACGGTCTGAACCTTTCCTTTCATCATCAGCCCAAGGCCCGCAGCAGCCGCAGCGACGAAAAAGATCAGCGCGGCGTACCGGTGGCGCACGGACTGGACCAGGATCGGTTGGTAGACGCGGTCGCGAAACCACGTGAGACCGGCCTGCGCCCCATCCTGCACCCTGCCCCAGGCTTGCGCGGGCAAACTGCGCCGAGTTTTGTCAAGCGGCACATTAGCCAGATGCGCCGGCAAGATGAATTTGCTTTCGATTAATGAAAAGATCAGGGCAAAGATCACAATGCCGGAAAACCCTGCGAGCACCTTGCCCAAGGGGTTGTCGATCAGCAGCATTGGATAGAAGGCGGCGATCGTGGTCAGCACGCCGAACACAGTGGCGACAGCCACACTCTCCACGCCGCGTTCGGTGCCCTTGATGGGATCTTGGAACTTGCGCCGCTCCTCAAAAACGCTCTCGCCGACAACCACAGCGTCATCGACGAGAATGCCAAGCGCGATGATCAGGCCGAATGTGGTGACGTCATTGAGTGAGTAATCGACCCATTTCGAACCGGAAACGGCGATAGCCCCCATGACCGAAACGGGAATGCCCATGGCGACCCAGAACGCCAGGCGCACATTCAGGAAAATCGAAAGCATAAGCATGACGAGCAGGAGGCCCTGCACGCCGTTTGAGCGTAAGAGCGCCAATCTGTCGGAAATGTAGCCGGCGCTGTCGCCCCAGACCGCGGCGCCGATATT
>JBCBSY010000483.1:0-2102 GCA_039818925.1 Pseudomonadota bacterium
TTTGCGTTCGGGGAGGTCGAGATCGAGCGGGGCGCGCTTGGCGCGCTCTTTCATGCGCGCGGCAAAGGCGGCGTAAAGCATTTGTATGATTGTTTTCAGATCGTCGCTGGCCGGTCCGCCGTCGGCAATAGCCTGCGCTTCCTCATAGGAAAGCTTGGCGTGTGAGCGCATCATGGCGCGGATGAACCGCTGGCTTTTCTTGACGCCGCTGGCGGTGATGAACATTTCCGCTGCAAGACAGGGCCGATCTTCTTTTTCCCGCAACGAACAAAGATCATTGGACAAGCGCTCGGGCAGCATTGGGACAACCCGGTCGGGCAGATATGTGGAATTGCCGCGCTTGAGCGCTTCTTCATCGAGCAACGAACCGGGTTTTACAAACCAGCTCACATCCGCAATTGCGACAATGATCCGATATCCACCGGGATTTTCCGGATCAGAATCAAGCTCAGCGAAGACTGCGTCGTCGTGGTCTTTTGCGTCTGCCGGATCGATGGTCAGCAGCGGCAGGTCGCGCAGATCCTTACGCTGGCCGAGTGGCGGGGTTTTCGCCTTCTTCGCTTCTGCAAGGACGGCGGCGGGAAAATCGGTGGGGATGCCGTGATTGGCAATGGCAATGGTTGAAAAGGCATGCTTGTCATCAATGTGACCGGCGATGGAGCGTATGCGGGCTTTTTTCGGGCCGTAACCACGGGCGTTTTTCGTTTCCACCCAGACCAAATCGCCGTCGTTCGCGCCGCCGGTGTCGCCATCATCAATCGTGAAATTGTCGCGCGCGCGTCGCTCAACCGGATTGGCGACGCCGCCACGGCGGGTTTTGCGAAAGACCGCAAGAAAGCGGTGCGCGCCTTTGCCGATCGCTTTGATGACGTCGGCGTCATAGCTGTCGTCGCCGGCGGGAGAGAGCCTTGCTAGCAACCTGTCGCCAACGCCTGGCGGCGGTTTCAGCTTGCGCGCGCGGCGCGCGGACAGGCGAATGATCGGCGGTTTTTCGTCGCCGCGCCAGCTTGCTGGCATACATAAAAGGCCGCCGTCCTCTTCGACGGACATGACATCAATCGGCGCCACCGGGGGCAGGACGCCGGCCCGTTCAACCCGCTTGCCGCCCTTCAGGTTAATCGACCCGTCGGCGTCCATTTCTTTTAGCACGGCGCGCAGCGCGGTTCTGGCTTCGCCCTTGACCCCAAAAGCGCGAGCGATGTCGCGTTTCACCGCGGCGCCGTCGCTTTCTTTCAGAAAAGCGATCACCTCTTGTTTGCTCGGAAGGCCGGGTTTTCGGGCTGGGCCCCCGGTTTTTTTACGCTTGGTCAAATGACAGCTTTCAGGGCATCTCTACAAAGAAGGACGCCTAGCATGGTTCGTTCAGGAACTCGAAGGATATTCGGCGGGGCTTATCCGCCCACGGTCAGCGGATTATGACGCCGCCCGTCAATCAGGATTTCATAATGGAGGTGCACGGCGGTTGCGTTTCCGGTTCGCCCGGTGCGCCCTAGCGTGTCGCCTTTGGCCACGCGCATGCCCGGACGTAATCCATCGGCGTAGCTTGAAAGATGGGCGTAGCGGGTTTTCACGCCGCGCCCATGATCGACTAGAACCGTTTTGCCATAACCGCGAAGGCTTTCAACCGCTGTCACCGTGCCGGCGCCGCCGGCGAAAACAGGCTTGGGACCGCCTGTATAAAGATCGAGGCCATGGTGGAATGAGCCTGCACCCCCGCGGCGCGGTCCGAATCCTGAAGACACGCATGCTTTAACCGGCGCTCGCAATAAAGAAACGCCTTTGACATTCGCGATGGCGTCGAAGTTGATAATGCGGCCGGCGCTATCAGTCCGGGGCGCATTTGAGATCCGCACGCCTTTGCAAAGGCTCAAATGGTCAAGGTCGGCTGTTGCCGCGGGGCGCGATGTAGGCGCGGAGGCGCAGGCTGAGGCCAGTCCGAACAGAAGCAACATTCCGAATTTTTGCAGACGCTGTCGCATTTCATAGACCGGAAGCATTTTTCCAACGCTTCCGGTTAAACCCACAGAAACATTCAAGACTGTTAATCCGCAGGAACAATTTTTCACAACTTAACGTTCGGCAAACCGGTAGGTGTCTTTGAA
>JBCBSY010000484.1:0-2101 GCA_039818925.1 Pseudomonadota bacterium
AAAATGTTGTCTGCGACCCAGCGCGTTACGCCGTTGGGCTGTTTAAACCCGGAAAGATAAGAAAACCGCAGACCGTTTGTGTAATTGCGGTCGGTATTGGCGAAATAGTCGTTCTCCCAGACGAAGGTGAAGGTGCCGCTGTCGTCAAAAGGAGCAAGAAACTCATGATCTTCAGCGTTTGCCTGCTCGGCGGCGACAACGAAACACAGGGTCGCCAAAGCGAACGCGCGTATCATTTTTTGTTCGCTTTCATGCCTTCGATGATCAACCGTTCCGCTTCGTCACGGTCGCGCCAGCCGACAACTTTGACCCATTTGTCGGGCTCCAGATCTTTATAATGCTCGAAGAAATGACGGATACGGTCAATCAGGATTTCAGGAAGATCCTGATAGCTTTCGACCTTGGCGTAGTAACGGGTCAGCCGCGGCGACGGAACCGCCAAAATCTTTTCGTCGAGCCCCGCCTCATCTTCCATCAGCAAAACGCCTACCGGACGCGCCCCAACCACTGCGCCAGGAAACAAAGAACGATTTCCGACGACCATCACATCCACCGGATCACCATCATCAGCCAGCGTCTGCGGCACAAATCCATAATTACAAGGATAACGCATATCCGTGTATAAAAATCGGTCTACGAACATCGCGTTGGAATGCTTGTCGATTTCGTATTTTATCGGGTCGCCGCCCAGCGGCACCTCAATAACCACATTGATATCTTTGGGCGGGTTTTCGCCTGGCGGGATTTTCGAAAGGTCCATCGCTACTTCGCTTTCTTATTTCGCTTGGCGAGCAGTTTCAGGCGCAGCGCATTGAGATTGATAAAGCCTTCTGCGTCTTTCTGGTCGTAAACCGCATCCTCTTCAAACGTCACATGAGCTTCGGAATAAATCGTGTTTGGGGAAGACCGGCCAATGACGGACGCTAGTCCTTTGTAAAGCTTGACCGTAACAGTTCCCGACACATGTTCCTGACTTTTGTCGATCGCCGCCTGCAACATTTCGCGCTCCGGCGCGAACCAAAAGCCGTTATAGATCAACTCCGCATAGCGCGGCATCAGATCGTCTTTCAAATGCGCCGCGCCGCGATCCAGGGTGATCTGTTCAATGCCGCGATGGGCGGCAAGCAAGATCGTGCCGCCGGGCGTCTCATAAATCCCGCGCGATTTCATGCCGACAAAGCGGTTCTCGACAAGGTCGAGCCGGCCAATTCCGTGCCGCCCGCCATAGTCGTTCAATTTCGCCAGCAAGGCCGCCGGCGATAATTGCTCGCCGTCGATCGAGACCGCGTCGCCGCGCTCAAACCCGATCTCTATAACTTCTGCCGTGTCGGGCGCATCTTCCGGGCTGACCGTGCGCTGATAGACATAGTCTGGCGCCGCGACGGCCGGATCTTCCAGAACCTTGCCCTCCGACGATGTGTGCAACAAATTTGCGTCCACCGAAAAAGGCGCCTCGCCGCGCTTGTCTTTCGGGATTTCGATCTGGTGCTTTTCGGCCCAGTCGATCAATTTTTCCCGGCTGTTCAAATCCCATTCCCGCCAAGGCGCAATGACGTGAATGTCCGGATTGAGCGCATAAGCGTTCAACTCAAAACGCACCTGGTCGTTGCCTTTGCCGGTCGCGCCATGAGCGACCGCATCGGCGCCGGTTTCGCGCGCGATTTCGACGAGGCGTTTGGCGATCAGGGGACGGGCGATTGACGTTCCGAGGAGATAAACACCCTCGTAAACGGCGTTTGCCCGAAACATGGGGAACACAAAGTCGCGCACGAATTCCTCGCGCAGATCTTCGATGTAAATCTGCTTGATCCCTGCGCTTTCGGCTTTTCGACGGGCCGGCTCCAGCTCTTCACCCTGGCCCAAATCCGCCGTGAAAGTGACCACTTCACAGTCATATTCAACCTGCAGCCATTTCAGAATGACGGAGGTGTCGAGCCCTCCGGAATAAGCCAGGACGACCTTTTGAACGTTTTTTTTCGCAGCCATATCAAGTTTCCCAGAAATACAACCGCGCCTATAGCGCGGCGCGCAAGCCCGCGCCAGTAGGCGGGTCCGGCTCAATTTGCGCCTTGCGCGCCCGGCGCGTAAACTGTCGGCTGAC
>JBCBSY010000485.1:0-2099 GCA_039818925.1 Pseudomonadota bacterium
CGCTGGCGATATACAGACGTCGATGTCAGTACGAAGGCCTTTGACAAATCCGTGACGCCTGAAGCGAATTGATCGCCCTTGTCTAGCCTACCAGACTGAACGGCGAGGCGTGGTTGATTTTTAGGTGTTCCTGAAGCTTCATCCGCACCAGGATGTTTGGCACATCCATGAATTCCTTGGGCGTGCGTCCATTAAACTGCTTAAATTCGCGTATAAAGTGCGCCTGATCGCATTAATAGGCGCGGGCCATCCCGGATTAGCGCAGCGTTGCTGCGCAGATCCGGGATCTGGCGACGAAAAGCGCTGACAGCGACCCTGAGCCTGTGGTGCGTCATCGAAGATGCCGCGCCCGGGAAACGATTGTCACACATGCGCTTCTTTCACTTCTCTGCGTCATTGCGGCGTGATCGAATCCATTCACGAGCCACAATCCGTCGGCAGGCGGCGCGGCGCCGAGACGGCCTCTGCACCAGCCGCCGCTCAGACGGTCTTGAAGACTTTGCGCAAATTGCGGGCCGCCTGCCGGATGCGCTGCTGGTTTTCCACCAGGCCGACGCGGACAAAGCCCTCGCCGCCGGCGCCAAATCCCAAGCCCGGCGCCACCGCGACATCCGCACGCTCCATCAACATCTTGGCGAAATCAACCGACCCCATCGCGCGGAATGTCTCCGGAATGGCGGCCCAGGCGAACATTGACGCTTCCGGTCGCGGGATCGTCCAGCCAGCCATCCCGAAATGCTCGATCAGCACATCGCGGCGTGCTTTATACGTTGCACGGATTTGTTCTACGCAGTCCCAAGGACCGTCCAGCGCCGCGACCGCCGCCACCTGGATCGGCGTAAAGGCGCCGTAATCGAGGTAGGATTTGACGCGCGCGAGCGCGTTTATCAATCGCTCATTGCCGACCGCCATTCCCATGCGCCACCCCGCCATGGCGAATGTTTTAGAAAGCGAATTGATCTCGACGGCAATGTCTTTGGCGCCCTCGACCTCAAGGATCGATGGGGGCGGCGTATCGCCAAAATAAATTTCGCCATAGGCAAGGTCGGAAAGGATCAGGATGTCGTGCTTTTTGGCAAGCGCCACTGCATCCTTGTAGAAATCGAGCCCCACGCTCTGCGCCGTTGGATTGGAAGGATAGTTGAGCACCATTGCGCGGGGCTTCATGTGGGCGCCTGCAATGGCGACGGAGAGCCCGGCAAGATAGGCTTCCGGCGACGGCGCCGGCGCTGGCAGGATGACGCCGCCGGCGATGATGAAACCAAAAGCATGAATTGGGTAGGCCGGGTCGGGAGCCAAAATCACGTCGCCCGGACCAGTGATCGCCTGCGCCAGATTCGCAAATCCCTCTTTCGAACCGATGGTCGCAACAATCTCGGTCTGCGGATCGAGTTTAACGTTGAAACGCCGTTCATAATAACGCGCCATAGCCCGGCGCAGCCCGATGATTCCGCGCGACACTGAATAGCGGTGGGCCTTGGGGTCCTTGACGGTTTCAATCAGCTTTTCGACAATATGCGGCGGCGTCGGCATGTCCGGATTGCCCATGCCGAGATCGATAATGTCGCGCCCTTGCGCGCGCAGCTTCGCCTTCAGCGTATTGACCTCCTCAAAAACATAAGGAGGCAGCTGTTTCATGCGGTGAAAGTCGTCTGCTGTGGCCATCTTACTCGCCGGCAAATGCGCGCCCGGAATTAGCCCCGGCGCAAGCTGAAGTCACGCTGATTTGGCGGCGTCCGCAATCTTCTTTTGCCGGGCGAGGAGTTCGCGCGGTTCGACCACCCAGAATTTCTGGCGCGCATTGGCCCAGTCGTCGAGCAGGCGGCGCGCCTTGGGCGATTTGGTTTCCGTCCAGTGGCGCTCAACCAGCGTTAGGCATTCATGGTCGTCGTCGCCGTCTGCAAACGCCCGCAGGACAACAGTCTCCGGATTGACGACGGCTTCAAAGTCGCCGGTCTCGTCAAAGACATAGGCCCGCCCGCCAGTCATCCCGGCTGCAAAATTGTTCCCCGCGGCGCCAAGAATAACGGCGACACCCCCGGTCATATATTCGCAGCCATTGGCCGAGCAACCCTCGATCACCGCAGTCGCGCCGGAAT
>JBCBSY010000486.1:0-2094 GCA_039818925.1 Pseudomonadota bacterium
GATCTATTCGACGAGCTCTCAACGATGATGCCTCTGCCCCAAAATTTGTGGAGACAATTCCGCGCTATGGATATCTTTTTCTACAAAAGCCAGAGTTTTTAGATGCGCCGCCCAATGAGCCTGAGAGTGGCTTGCGACTAATCAACCGTCATTTCAAGATCGCTGCAAGCCTGGCGTTAGTAGTGATCTTGTGTGCTGTTTTTTTTGTTTTCACAAAGCCTCAAAGCGGCGCCGGACATAGCGTTTCAACGGAAAACTACGTGGCGTCACCGGGATATGCAGATTTTCTCTATGGCCGCTATGCTCTATCGCGCGGTGACTTTGAGCAAGCTGAGGAACGTTTGAAGAGTGCTGTTAAATCTGACCCGTCGCTTGCGCCAGCCTATATCAGTTTGGCGCGTATCCATGTCGCCAATCGGAGATCAAGCTGGCTTAAGATCGTGAATGCGCAAGAACTAGCTGACAGGGCGATCGAGATTGATAATGACCTTGCCGCTGGTCATGCGCTAAAGGCCGGGTTGGCGCTTTATTACTTGCGTGACCATGTGTTGGCGCGAGATCATATTCAAAAGGCGCTCGCGCTCGCCCCCAACGATCCTGACGTCTTGGTTGTGGATGCTTATCTCAATATTATTCAAGGAGACGAGAACGGCGCGTTGGAGGCGATTGGGAGAGCACATGAGATCCGGCCGCTTTCCACTAACCTCAACGCAGATTATGGTTGGATTCTATATAAGGCCGGCAGTTGGAATGATGCGGAGCGATTATGCAAAACAAGCATCGACTTGAATCCACGATCAGCTTTTGCCCTTGATTGCGTTATTCACGTCAATCACAGTCAGGGCGATTATGCTGAAGCTGCCGAATATGGGTTGCAATTAATGGCCCTACGTAATGCGACGAAAGAGGACGTCGATACGGTTCGTCAAATTGCGGATCCGCGCATGCGTGAGCGCGCCTATTGGGACTGGACGCTGGAATGGATCGAAAATAATGCTGCCGACATAAACGATCCGTTTTCGAAACGGGCGATCACATTGACGATGCTTGGGCGCTACGATGAGGCGGTTGAGGTTTTTAATCGCGCATACGAGAAGAATGGAGAACCCTTTTTGGCCTTTCTCGGGGTGGACCCCCGTGTCGATGAATTGCGATCGCATACACATTTCAAAATGCTTGCCTCCCAAAGCCAAGTACCGGCCATGATTAACTGACCTGATCGCGCTTCAGTCTTTCTAGGCATGTGCATGGCTGACAATTCCGCTCTAGGTTCTTGGCATACTTTCCCCTAAAACCCGGCCGATGACTTACGCCGTCAAGGAGATTTACTACACGCTACAGGGTGAGGGCGCTCAGGCGGGCCGCCCCGCGGTGTTTTTGCGCTTTGCCGGATGCAATCTGTGGTCCGGGCTGGAGCGTGACCGGGCACGCGCGGTGTGCACGTTCTGCGACACGGATTTTGTGGGGGTTGACGGTCCGGGCGGCGGCAAGTTTCCGGACGCGCCAGCGCTGGCGGCGGCGGTTGCGGAGATCTGGCCGAAAGGCGATACAGGGGCCCGTCCCTATGTGGTGTGTACGGGCGGCGAGCCCTTGTTGCAGCTGGATGCGCCGCTGATCGACGCGCTCCATGCGGGAGGTTTCGAGATCGGCGTTGAGACCAACGGGACCATTGCCGCGCCGGCTGGAATCGACTGGCTCTGCGTCAGCCCTAAGTCGACGGCGCCGTTGGTCCAGCGCTCCGGCCAAGAGTTAAAACTCGTTTACCATCAATCAGACGCGCCCCCGGAACGGTTTTCCGATCTGGCATTTGACTTTTTCTATCTGCAGCCTATGGACGGGCCTTCGCGTGAGGCGCAAACCGCCGCCGCGATTGAGTATTGCCGAACGCATCCGCAATGGCGCCTCAGCCTCCAGACCCACAAATTGCTGGGCATTCCATAAGCTGAGACCTCGCGGGTGGCCGAGAAACGAGGAATTGTCATGCGCATCGTCAAGTCGATGAATTTCGACGCCGCGCACTTTCTGGATCACGACCCCGAGGCGCGGCCCTATGCGCGCCTTCATGGACATTCATTCAAGATGGATGTGGTGATC
>JBCBSY010000487.1:0-2094 GCA_039818925.1 Pseudomonadota bacterium
CCGGATCAGTTCTTGATAAGCTTCAACCACTTTGTCGCGCACCGTAACGGCGGTTTGGACCGCCATTTCAGCTTGCGCCAATGCCTCAACAACGGAGTGTGGATCGGCCGAACCATTCATGAAGTTCATAGCGGCGGTTTCCCCTTTGGCGACGGCGCCGGCAATTTCATGCACCGCTTTGAAAGCCGGATTTTCTTCCAGGCCTTTCACGCCAGGCGCATTTTCACCGGGCTTTGTTGCTGAAGGATCTGTCTTCAGTGCGGACTTAGTGAGGTTGTAACTCTGGGCGGCGTGGAATGCGGGCATTTTCATGGAAAGCTTCCCCTAAGACTTCAAAATATCGAGAAGTGACGAATACATGCTGCGCGCCTGACGGACGACTTCGAGGCCGGCGTCATAGGAGCGGGACGCCTCACGGGCGTCGGCGAATTCTGTCATCATGTTGACGTTGGACATCACCACATAGCCATTTTCATTGGCGAACGGATGATGCGGATCAAACACCTCTTCACGCGGGGTCTGGTCCAGGAACATCCGACCAACCTCGACACGATTGACATTCTCTGTGCGATCATAGACTGACTCAAATGAGACGAGTTTGCGTTGATAGCCGTGGGTATCGACATTGGCGATATTCTCACTGACGACCTGCAGCCGCTGCGCTTGGGCGCGCATGCCGGAGGTGGCGGCGGCGGATATTTTATCAAATGGGTTCATTTTAGATCTCCCTAGCCGCGTCCGCCAAGCGTGGCGCGCAGCATGGAAAGTGTCTTGGAGTAGATGGTGATGGCGGTGTCGTGATCGCGCGCGGCTGCGGTGGAGCGCGATGCCTGTTCCTCAAGCGAGACTGTGTTGCCATTGGGAGAGGCGACGCCGGCCACATTGATACGTTCGGCGCGGAACGATGCTGTGCCGCCATTCATCTCCGCTGCACGTTGTGTGCGTGCATAAGCTTGCGAAAAGGGTTCGAGGTCTTTGGCTTTATAACCCGGCGTATCCGCGTTTGCGATATTCTCGGCAATAAGCGAATGGCGCTCGACCGAATGGCGCGCCAGAGCGGAAGCCACCGAAAGAATTTTTACATCGTTAAACATGTACACCTCGCCTTAACCAGCGGTAAGGAATAAATGCACCGATAAGTTGAATGAACTGTTAACCACGTTTGGGCTCATGACCGCTTCTCTGGCGCCGCCGAAAATTGAAAAACTTTTGAAGACTGCGGGCCCGCGCCATTATGGCGTCGTGACCGCCACGGACGGCCTGTCACTAAAGATTGCAGGTTTTGCCGGTTGCGCAGCGCTGGGTGACACAGCGCGCGTAGAAACCGCATCCGGCCGGGATGTGCGGGTCAAAATCGTGGCGATGGATGGCGACGTCGCGACGGGATTTGCTTACGGTTCGTTAACCGGCGCCGCTGTCGGCAATGTAGCAACGCTCGATCGCGCAGGCGGGGACGCCTCTCCCTGCGAGGCATGGATCGGGCGGATTATCGACCCGTTTGGTGCGCCGATGGATGACGGTTTGCTTGCGATTGGCGAAACGCCCATGCCGCTTGAACACCCGGCGCCGAACGCCGCAAAACGAAAGATGCTTGGGGCGCGGCTTTCAACAGGACTTTGCGTTCTTGATACGCTGCTGCCTGTTTGTCGGGGCCAACGGATAGGGCTCTTTGCAGGGTCTGGAGTCGGTAAGTCGACGCTCCTCGGCGAAATTGCTTGCGGCGTGGACTGCGATGTGGCGGTGATCGCGATGATTGGCGAGCGGGGACGGGAAGTCAGGGCCTTTATTGAGGATACGTTGGGGCCAGAAGGGAAAAAGAAAGCTGTAGTGATTGCGTCAACCGCGGATCAGTCGCCACTGGCGAAGAAGCGCGGCGCGCATCTAGCTGTGGCGACAGCAGAGTACTTTCGCGACCAGGGCAAGCAGGTGCTGCTGCTATTCGATTCGCTTACCCGATATGCAGAAGCGCATCGCGAGATCGCATTGTCTGCGGGTGAGGCGCCGTCGTTGCACGCCTTTCCGCCTTCAACCTTTCGGACCATTGCATCGCTGGTGGAGCGCTCAGGCCCTGGCGAAGAGGGGCAGGGCGACATC
>JBCBSY010000488.1:0-2088 GCA_039818925.1 Pseudomonadota bacterium
ACGCACTGGCGACGCCTATTACATCGCTTACATCGCGCTCGACGGGCAGGAAATCGGCGCCGGCAAATACGCACGCTCTCTGACGCCGGGGATGCAGGCGCGCGCCGAAATCGTCACGCAATCGCGCACCGTCATGCAGTACATCATGAAACCGGTCGCCCGGTCGCTGGATCGCGCCTTTACCGAACGATAGTCGCCTGACCTATTAGGAAAACTGGTAGCGGGGGCGAGACTTGAACTCGCGACCTCAGGGTTATGAATCCTGCGCTCTCACCAACTGAGCTACCCCGCCACTGGGGCCGGCCGGGCGGGGCCGAACCGGGAGCGGAGGTCTATAGCGGGGCCGCCGGTGCGCTGCAAGGCCCCCTGACCGCCCAGCACCGAGCTGCGGAAAACGCCTACCCGTCTGCGCGCTGAACCAGCGCCGCAGCGTGATCGCCAACCGCCAGGCACGTGGTGAGGCCGGGCGATTCGATGCCATAGAGACCGAGATAGCCGGCGACCCCGTGGACGCTGGCGTCGGAAAAAAGAAAGTCGCCCTCCTCGCCCGGCCCTTTCAGCTTGGGGCGGATGCCGGCATAGCCGGGCTGCAGGTCTTCAGCCTTCAGGTCCGGCCAGAAGCGGCGCGCCGCAGCGGCAAACGCGTTGCGACGGGCGGCATCCACTGAATAGTCCGTATTCGTATCAATAAAGCTGATATCCGGGCCCAGTTTTGCCTGACCGCCAAGATCTCGGGTGTAATGAACGCCCTGACTGTCGGCGGACGGCAGCGGATAGATCAGTCGTGCAAACGGCGCCTTGCCGGTAAAACTGAAATACTGCCCCTTGCCAAACTTCAGTGTCGGGATCGTTTCCGGCGGGATGCCCGCAATCGAACGCGCCACCCGATCGGACCAGAGCCCGGCGCAGTTCACGACCGTGGACGCGCTTAAACGGATCGGGTCCTCGCCGCCAATATCAAGCACGATCTTGTCGCCGGTAACGCGCCCGCCCACAACCGGCGATGACAGCGCCAGCGCCCCGCCAGCGTTTTCCATTTCCCCTTGCAAGGCGAGCATCAACCCGTGGCTGTCAACGATGCCGGAGGATGGCGAGAGGATCGCCGCATCGCATTGCAGCCCCGGCTCCAGCGCCTGCGCATCCGCAGCGCTGACAATCGTCAGATCATCAACCCCGTTTGTTTCCGCATTATGTTTCAACGCCTTTAGCCGGGCGATATCTTCGTCGCCAAACGCCACCAGCAGTTTGCCGCAGCGAGCGTGATTAACGCCGTGATCGCGGCAAAACGCATAAAGCGCATCCCGGCCCTTGACCGCCAGCGATGCGCGCACGCCGCCAGGTTTGTACTGAATCCCCGCGTGAATGACTTCGGAATTGCGGGACGAAGTTTCTTCGCCAACGCTCGCGTTTTTTTCAATGACGATCACCTCGCGGCCATCGCGGGCGAGCGCCCGGGCGACCGCAAGGCCGATGACGCCCGCGCCGATTATCACGGCGTCGACCGCTTCGGTCATATGCTTGCTAGTCTGTCGTTGCGACCCATGTGGGATCGTCCTGAACCTCGCGTTCCCATTTCAGGAACTCGTAATAGCCGCAGCGCTTCTGGGTTGGGAATTCGCGGCAAATTTTCGGGCGGCCTTCGTAAATCGTACAGTTGCGGGTTTCCTTGTCCAGGAACATGCAGGAGGTCACGAAGTGTTCGTCATCGGTATGCCGCAACACGCGCGGATTTTCCTTGTCGCCCTTCTTGGTGAATTTCTTCGCGGCTTTTTCCTCGCTGATATCATGAAATTTGGCCAGACGTTTCAGGTCGGTCTTGGTCACAGGAATATGCGTATAGGTGCAGCAATAGGCTGTGCATTTCAGACAGTCATACAGTTTCTTAGCCATGTTCTACGCCCCGGCGACAATTACAGCTTCTGCCGGTAGTGAACGAATCCGGTGCGCGATGCAAGTTTGTCATAAAGAATTCGCGCTTGTTCATTGGTCTCATGGGTCAGCCAGTAAACTTGCGCACAGCCGCGTTCTTCGGCCTCGCGATAGACCGCTTCGATGAGCGCGCGGCCGGCACCGGCGCCGCGCCGGCGA
>JBCBSY010000489.1:0-2088 GCA_039818925.1 Pseudomonadota bacterium
AGTCAATAATGTAGACATATCAACCGGTTTACGCACCGGATCATCAATGAGAGCCCATATGACCAATCGATTGCCTCGCGAGCGGACCGGTCAAGCTGGAACGGCGAATTTTCGCGATAGAGTTTTTCCAGCGCTAAAAGGCCTGCCCCGCCAGGTTTCAGCATCATGGTCATATGGGCTCTCATTGATGATCCGGTGCGTAAACCGGTTGATATGTCTACATTATTGACTATTATGTATGCACATAATTTTCAAAGGCGCAAGCAGTGAACCCTCAAACAATTGCGGCAAAGCACCTGTTGACGGCTCAAGGCTGGCTCGAAAATGCAACGGTTCAGATTGGCGAGGATGGCCGCATTGCGTCAGTTTCAGAACGTCACGATCGCCACACGATTTCTGTCGGCGCCCTTTTGCCCGCTCCCGGAAATGTTCATTCCCATGCTTTTCAGCGCGCCATGGCGGGGTTGGCCGAGGGGCGCGGCGCCGGCCATGGCGCCGATGACTTCTGGTCCTGGCGCACCCTGATGTACAGTTTTGTCGAACGCCTGACGCCAGACGACATCGAAGCAATTGCGGCGCAGGTTCAGATGGAAACCCTTGAAGCCGGCTATGCATCGATCGGTGAGTTTCATTATCTGCATCACCAGCCTGATGGCGCGCCCTATGCGAATATCAGTGAATTGAGCGAACGCATATTCGCTGCGGCGGAACAGACCGGCATCGGCTACACGCACTTTCCCGTTTTCTACATGCGCGGCGGCATGGACGACAGAGCGCCAGAGGGCGGACAAAAACGTTTTGCCTGCACCACTGAGCAATTCGCGCAGTTGTTTGACCGCCTTTCGACGCTGTCGACATCCCTTGCGGATGATGCGCGGCTTGGCGTCGCGCCGCATTCCATCCGTGCGGTTGACGCCCAGGGACTTGCCTTCGTTTCGTCACTTCAAAACAACGCGCCGGTGCACATCCACATCGCCGAACAAACCGGCGAAGTAGAAGAAGCGATGTCGATGCTTGGCGCGCGACCGGTGGAATGGTTGCTGGATAACGCAGACATTAACGCCTGCTGGTCGCTGGTTCATGCGACGCATATGAACGGGGAAGAGACAAAAGGCGTTGCGCGCACCGGCGCCGTCGCCGCGCTCTGCCCGGTGACAGAGGCTAATCTTGGCGACGGAGTGTTTGATGCGCCGCCTTTCTTAAACGCTGGCGGGCGCATCGCTGTCGGAACAGATTCAAATGTGCGGATATCGTTGTCAGAAGAATTGCGCATGCTTGAATATTCACAACGCCTGCATCGCCAGCAGCGCGTGCTTCTCGCCGATGACGCCAAATCCGCCGGGCGTTTCATTTTTGACCACGTTAGTGCCGGCGGCGCGCAGTCGCTTGGCCGCGATGCAGGCCGTATTGAAACCGGCGCGCTTGCCGATCTGGTCGCCATCGATAGCGACAACCCTGTTCTAACAGGCTTTTCTGGCGACAGGTTGCTCGATGCCTGGATCTTTGCCGGCGATGACGGGCTCGTCACGGATGTCTGGTCGGCCGGACGCCACGTTGTGCGAAGCGGCCGCCACATTGAACGCGACGCGATCGCGAACCGTTTTAACAAGGTGATGTCACGCCTGCGGAGCAGGCTGTGAGCGAACATAATCATCACACCATTCGCGAAGCCATCAGGGAGCGGATCGAGTCCGGCGAGTGGGCGCCGGGCGGATTGATGCCGGGCGAAGCGGGCCTGGCGGAGGAATATCGCTGTTCACGCACCACCGTGAACCGCGCGCTTCAAACCCTTGCGGATGACGGCATCATCGAGCGTAAGCGTCGCGCCGGAACGCGCGTCAAGGAATTGCCGACCCGGCACGCCAAATTCGAAATCCCGATCATGCGCCGCGAAGTTGAAGCCATGGGCGCTGCTTATCGTCCCCACCTCTTGCTGCGTGAAAAGATTGCGGCCCCGGAGGCGGTGGCGGCGCGTCTGCGCCTTCCCGCCGGCGCCGAGGTGTTGCATCTTGAAACTGTGCATCTCGCGGACGGTCGCGCCCACGCCTTTGAAGACCGCTGGGTGAACATCAAAGCCGCGCCTGGCAT
>JBCBSY010000490.1:0-2086 GCA_039818925.1 Pseudomonadota bacterium
CGAGCTGTCCGCACGCATCGGCGAGAACATTCGCGCCGACATTAAGGCTCATGGATTTGATCGCGTGCGCGGCTTTTGCGACGGCTTCAGCGTCGCCCTCTTTCATGCTGGCTGCAAGTGACTTGATCGCCTTTTGCGAGTGCTCCTCAAACAAGGACAGCGTACGCACCGGCAGGTTTCCATCAGACGACTGCATGCTCGCGATCTGATCCAGAACGCGCAAGTCGAACAGATCGCCAGCGATTTGTCTTTCTTCAGCCCGCGGCTGGGCTCTGTTTGCAGCGTCGTCATGGTCATAGGGGATCGCCTCGTCGCTGGGCTCAAGATAGCGGCTCAGCAGCCCCGCGAGCGAGTCCAGCGTGAACGGTTTGGTGAGATAGTCGTCCATACCGGCCTCGCGCCAGGCGTTCCCGGCGTTTGAAACATGCGCGGTGAGCGCGACGATTGGCAGGCGCTGACGGTCCGAGCGCTGTTCAAATGCGCGGATGGCTTTGGTGGCTTCGAAACCGTCCATTTCCGGCATGGAGCAATCCATCAGGATCAACGAGAATTCCCGCTCGCGCGCGAGTGCCAGCGCCTCGCGCCCATTTTCCGCAAGCGTCACCTCAAGGTTCAACCTTTTCAGCGCTTCGGCGACGACCTCGCGATTGACGGCGCTATCATCGGCGGCGAGAATTCGCTGCCCCTTGAACGCAATCTCCATTGCTGCGCCTGAGGCTGCGCCGGCAAGCGCCGCGGCGCCGCGCATGCGGTTTTCGAGGATACGCTCGATCTGCGCCATGACCTCTTGGCGCGAGAGCGGCGCAAGGAGAATGTCTTCAACCACCTTGCGTTCGACAAGACGATCGGGGGCGGTGTCGCCAAGTTCACAGACACAGATCCGCGCCGGAACCCACTGAGCTTTGCCTTCGCTGATGGTGTTCTCATAGACATGATAGAATTCAGGCGAGGCGAAAATCATATCCGCATAGGCGATATGCGGACCCAGGGGTGCGCTTTGATCAACAATATGAGGGATGACGCCCGCCTCACGCAAATAGAGCGCCAGCATCTTCGGTGTTGCATCGCCCCCGATGGCAATGACCGCTCTTTTTTCTTCTTTGCTGCGCTTTACGGCGTGCGCCGGCGTCAGTGCTTTTGTCTTGATACTGAAGAAAAAACGTGAGCCCTTGCCGGGCTTGCTGGTCAATCCCAGTTTTCCATGCATCGCCTCAGCAAGCCGTTGGCAGATCGCCAGCCCCAGCCCGGTGCCGCCATAGCGTCGCGTCGTGCTTTGGTCCGCTTGTGAGAACGCCTCAAATATCGCCGCCTGTTTTTCTTTGGGAATGCCTGCGCCTGTGTCGGTTACGGAAAATTCAAGCTGGACTGACCCGTCGTCATTTTTTTGTTTTATAGAAACGGCCACGATGACGTGTCCGGTTTGCGTAAACTTAAGCGCGTTGTTGACCAGATTGGAAAGCACCTGATTGATGCGCACCGGATCGCCTTCGATCTGTTCGGGCGTATTCGGCGCCACATAGGCGGCGAGATCGATGTTCTTCGACGCGGCTCGCTCCCAAAACAGCCCCACGACGTCGTCAATGATTTCTGCAGGACGCACGGGAATGACCTCAAGATCGAGCCGCCCGGCTTCGATCTTCGACAAATCGAGAATGTCGTTGATGATTGCGAGCAGTCCCTGACCTGACTTGGCGATAACCTCTGCATAGCGCTTGTAGCGCGGCGCCAGCGGGGCTTTGCTGAGAAGATCCGCCATGGCGAGCATGCCGTTCATCGGCGTTCGGATTTCATGACTCATGGTCGCCAGAAAGTCAGACTTTGCAGTGTTTGCCGCGATCGCTGCATCTTTCGCCTTGCGCATCTCGCGGGTTCTGATGTCGACGGTTTTTTCCAAGTTGCGTTGATGCGCTTTCAGCTTGCTGTCGCGCTCCTGAATATGGTCGAGCATGGTGTTGAAAGTGTCCACAAGTGCGGCGATTTCTTCATCATTCACTTTTTCCGCACGGACGCTGAAATTTTCCTCCTCTCTGACGCTGGCCATGACTTTCGCCAAATTAGAAATCGGATCAGTGATGGCGCGCTGCAT
>JBCBSY010000491.1:0-2084 GCA_039818925.1 Pseudomonadota bacterium
GAAGAAGACGGTCTCGTCAATTCGGTTGATGAATTCCGGTCGGAAATGCGCGCGGATCGCGGTCGAGACTGCTTCGCGTTGAGCCGAGCTCAACTCGCCTTCATCACCGCTGGCAATCGCTTCTGCGCCCAGGTTCGAGGTCATGATCACGACCGTGTTCTTGAAGTCCACGGTCCGGCCCTGACCATCGGTCAGGCGACCATCGTCCAACACTTGCAAGAGCGTGTTGAACAGGTCCGGGTGGGCTTTCTCAACTTCGTCGAACAAGACAACTTGATACGGGCGCCGGCGCACCGCTTCGGTCAGCACGCCGCCTTCATCATAGCCGACATAGCCCGGAGGCGCGCCGATCAAACGCGCGACAGAGTGCTTCTCCTGAAACTCCGACATATCCAGCCGTAAGACGGCACTGTCATCATCGAAGAGGAATTCCGCCAACGCTTTGGTCAGCTCAGTCTTGCCGACGCCTGTGGGGCCGACAAAAAGGAACGAGCCAATAGGACGATTTGGGTCCTGCAAGCCGGCCCGGGCGCGGCGTACCGCATTCGAGACCGCTTGCAAGGCATCTTCCTGACCGACCACACGGGCGCGCAGAGCGTCTTCCATGCGTAACAGCTTCTCGCGTTCGCCTTCCAGCATCTTGTCGACCGGAATGCCGGTCCATTTGCTGACCACGGCGGCGATATGATCCGGGCGGACGACCTCTGAAACCAGGCCATCATTGGCACTCGCTTCCTCGCTGCCTTCGACGTCCGAGATGCGTTTTTCCAGATCCGGAATGGTTGAGAATTTCAGTTCGGACGCTTTTTGCAAATCGCCAACACGTTGGGCTTCGGCCATTTCGGCATAAGCGCGATCAAGCTCTTCCTTGGCCGAGGCTGCGCCTTTCAGCTTATCCTTTTCCGCCGCCCAGGCGGTGGTGAGTTCGTCTGATTGCGTCTGAAGTTCACCAATTTCACCTTCAATCGTCTTCAGGCGGTCTTTGGACGCATCGTCTTTCTCTTTCTTCAGCGCCTCCGCCTCAATTTTCAGCTGCAATAGGCGGCGGTCAATTTCATCCAGCTCTTCCGGCTTGGAATCGACTTGCATCCGTAACCGCGACGCCGCTTCATCCATCAAGTCGATGGCTTTATCGGGTAAGAACCGATCCGTGATGTAGCGATTGGAGAGGGTTGCCGCAGAAACGATCGCGCTGTCGCTAACGCGTACGCCATGGTGCGCCTCGTATCGACCTTTCAATCCGCGCAGGATCGAAATCGTATCCTCGACGGTCGGCTCATCAATATAGACCGCCATGAAGCGCCGGGCCAAAGCCGCATCGCCTTCCACATATTTGCGATACTCATCCAGCGTCGTCGCCCCGAGACAGTGGAGCTCACCTCGCGCGAGCGCAGGTTTTATCAAGTTCGACGCATCCATCGCGCCGTCAGTCTTGCCAGCGCCGACCAGAGTGTGCATCTCGTCGATGAAGAGAACGATTCCGCCTTCGGCTTGCTCGACTTCTTTCAGAACCGATTTCAGCCGCTCTTCAAACTCGCCACGGAATTTTGCGCCAGCAATAAGGGCGCCCATATCCAAGGCCAGGAGGCGCTTGTCTTTCAGGCTTTCCGGCACATCGCCATTGACGATGCGCAAGGCCAGACCCTCGGCGATTGCGGTTTTGCCGACGCCAGGCTCGCCAATCAGAACCGGATTATTCTTCGTCCGTCGCGACAGAACCTGAATCGCGCGGCGAATTTCTTCGTCGCGGCCAATCACAGGATCGAGCTTGCCAGAGCGTGCATCCTTGGTGAGGTCATTGGTGTATTTCTTCAGCGCCTCATAGCCTTCTTCGGCATTGGCGCTGTCAGCAGTGCGGCCTTGGCGAAGCTGCGTCACGGCAGCCTCCAGCTGATTGGCCGTGACGCCGGACTGAGTCAGCGCATCGGCGGCTTTGTTGTTTTTCAGACCCGCCAGTGCGATCAATAGCCGTTCCACGGTGATGAAACTGTCGCCGGCTTTCTTGGCGCCGGCTTCAGCATCGGCAAACAGTTTGGCGGTGCTCTGGTCGAGGCGCAGACCGCCTTGACCACCGGAGACTTTCG
>JBCBSY010000492.1:0-2081 GCA_039818925.1 Pseudomonadota bacterium
CTAATCTCCGGGACTTTGCGTCCGTTACCGCCCATGATCTCAAAGCCCCTCTCCGGCAGACAAGCATGTTTGTCGGATTGCTTCAAAATGAATTGGCCAAGCTTGATGTCGATTTGAATGAAAGCGCCGAGGACGCCTTGAACGGCATACATGCCGGCCTCGACCGGATGAAGCGGATCGTGAAGAGCCTGTATGAATTATTCAGCGTAGAAACCCTGCAGACAGAAAAATCTGTGACATCGCTGAAGGATGTATTTGACGAAGCAACCGCGCAGCTTTCCAGCTTGATAGATGATAAAAATGCGCGGGTTGAAGTCGGTGAATTGCCGGCTGTCGCCATTGCTCCTGATTACATGGTCCAAGTCTTTCAGAATCTGATCGCGAATGCCTGTAAATATAGCAACGCTGAAAACCCTGTGATCACGATTTCTTATGAGCGCGACATAAACAATCGCGTGCATAGGATTGAGTTTTCTGACAATGGGCCTGGCATTCCTGTCGATATGCAGGACGCAGTTTTTGAGCCCTATAAACGACTTCATCATAATTCAGAAATCGACGGAAACGGCATTGGACTGGCTCTATGTCGGCGAATCATGGCCCTTCACATGGGTGACATTCGTCTTGATCCTAAAAGCGATCCAGGCGCCTGTTTCATTTTATCCTTGCCGCTTGATTAAGGAACATTTCATGGTGAAGCACATCCTTATTGTCGAAGACGATCCAGTCGATCTGAAGTTTATTCAAGACGCCCTTTCTGAAACCATTCCCGAAGTCGAAATCGGCGCCGCGCGCGATGGGGAAGAGGCGTTAGAGCGCCTCGAAAGTGATAATAAACCATCGATCATCATTCTTGATCTTAGGATGCCGCGCATGGACGGGCATGCGCTGTTACACAAATTGAAGACACACCAGGAATTGAAGCGCATTCCGGCAATCATTCTATCGACAGCAGACGCCGAAACAGAAATCATGCGTTGTTACGATGAATATGCAAACGCTTATCTCGTCAAACCTGACAACCCGGCGGAATACAGACGCATCACAAAGAGGATCAAGGAATTCTGGACGGAAGAAGCCGCGCTTGTCGCCTGAAATGACGATAGTCCGCACCAATTGTTAAGCGGCGCCGAATGCTGAGGTGCGCAAGGCTTTTTACATGCCGCCGGCCCAGGGCCGATCACCTCTTTCCTCATTTACGGTCCGTACCTTGAGATCGCCATCAGCATGGATCCAGATCGCATGTGCGCCGTTGCGCCACACAGACCGGCGATCAATCAGTGTGGATTGACAAGCGCGCCATGTGGCGCCGCTTGCCGGAAAAAAAGCAATGACGAGATCAGCACGATCACAGTCTTCGGCGAGGCTTGCTTCATCCGCGACGAACGCGGCTGTGATTACTCCCTTATCCGTCACTGTCCCCGAACACCCGCCCTCATCGCATTGGAAAAGCTCCGCGAGCGCGCGCGGTCGTTGGGTCTCAGGGTCAAGGCCGGCGGCCTCTTCCCAAAGGCTCGCCGCAAATTTTTCACGCCGCGTCGAATGCACAAAAAGGCTTTTTCCGGGCGCCTCATCTTCGGCGATTACGCCGGCGTTAAGACCCGTTGGAGAGACAAATAGAACCGGCGGCCTTGCGGCGCTCACAAGAACCCAGGCAAGCGGGATGGCCGCCAGACCCCCGAGCCGCCAAGGGGCTCGAGACAAGCACAACCAGAGGCCGCCTGCAGTGAGAACAAGCATCGCCGATTGTGGCCACTGCGGCGTCGTAGAAACGGCGCCTTCGAGGCCGGAAACGCCGCTTGCAATCGCCAGCACCGCTTCCATGCCCCAGGCGGCAGCCATCCAGGCCCAGCCGTCTACGCCGAAGGGCGTCAAGATGAGCGCTACGACCGCAAACGGCACGATAAATATGCCCATCAAAGGCATCGCCGCCATGTTTGCAGGCAGTGAGTAAAGTGCGACGCGGTTGAAATGAAACAATGCATAGGGAGCAGTCGCAAGCGCCGCGATCAGCTCGACCAGCCCGCCCTGCATGCGGATGGTGGCGAGATTGACGGACAATTGCGAGATGTCGGGCATTG
>JBCBSY010000493.1:0-2078 GCA_039818925.1 Pseudomonadota bacterium
CAATAAACCCGTGCCCTGATGACGACGCCACCAGAAATTTTCGCCCGCCTTCAAACAAGAACGCCGAGACAACGACATCGTCGTTACCCATATCAACCATCAAACGGATAGGCTCGCCATGGCCGCGCCCGCCGGGAAGACCGGCAACATCCAGCGCGTAGAATTTCCCATTAGTGACGAACAGCATCAACTTATCGGTCGTCTGCGCATGAACGATGAACCCTTCCCGGTCACCGTCCTTATATTTTATCGATTTCCGATCCTCGATATGACCCCGCATCGTCCGTACCCACCCCTTTTCAGAGATGACGACAGAAACGGGTTCTTTCTCAACCAGCACATCAAGATCGATATCTTCTATCTCCGGCGCATCTGCGATATCGGTGCGCCGGCGGCCAAGCTCCGATTTCGGATCAAAAACTTTCTTGACCGCTTTCAGCTCTTCACTGATCCGTGTCCATTGCGCGCTGTCGGACTTCAAGAGCGCCTTCAACGCTTTTTGCTCGGCTTTCAATTCCTTGTGCTCGGTCTTGATCTCCATTTCTTCAAGCTTGCGCAAGGACCGAAGCCGCATATTCAGGATCGCTTCGGTTTGCACATCCGAAAGCTTGAAGGTCTTCATCAGTTCCGCTTTGGGGTCATCCTCAAAACGGATAATGCGTATGACTTCATCGAGATTGAGATATGCGATCAGGAAACCGTCAAGAATTTCAAGGCGCTTTGCGATCTTATCGAGACGGTACTGCGTGCGCCGGCGCAAGACCTGTTTGCGATGATCGAGATAGGATTGCAGCACCTCGCGCAGCCCCATCACACGCGGCGAGCCGTCGGCGCCCAGGACATTCATGTTCAGCGAGACGCGCGATTCCAATTCCGTTTGCTTGAACAGGCCTTCCATCAGCGCGGCCGGTTCGATGTTGCCGGATTTTGGCTCAAGCACAAGACGGACATCTTCGGCGCTCTCGTCACGAATATCCGCAATCGCCGGAAGCTTGCGCGCTTGCATCATCTCCGCAATCTTTTCGATCAGCTTAGACTTTTGCACCTGATACGGAATTTCCGTGACGACAATTTGATATCGGCCGCGCCCAAGGTCCTCGATTTCCCATCGCGCACGTACGCGAAAACCGCCGCGCCCTGTGGCGTAGGCCTCTTCCATCGACGCGGCATCCTCAATGCAGACGCCGCCGGTTGGAAAGTCCGGACCCTTTACATGTTTTAAAAGCGTCTCGGTCCGCGCGTTCGGCGCCTTAATAAGATGCAAGCTTGCATCGATCAGTTCCGCCACATTATGCGGCGGGATAGATGTCGCCATACCGACCGCAATCCCATTGGCACCATTGGCCAACAGGTTTGGAAAGGCGGCCGGCAAGACAGCGGGTTCTTTCCCCTCGCCGTCATAGGTCTCCCGAAAATCGACCGTGTCCTCATCGATGCCGTCGAGGAGCAACTGCGCCGCAGCGGTCAGCCGACTTTCCGTGTAGCGCATGGCGGCGGCGTTATCGCCATCGATATTTCCAAAGTTCCCCTGGCCATCAATGAGTGGGACGCGCACCGAGAAATCCTGAACCAGCCGCACCATGGCATCATAAATCGCTTGGTCGCCATGGGGGTGGAAGTTGCCCATCACCTCGCCAACGACCTTTGCCGACTTTTTGAATCCGCCGGCCGGGTTCAGCTTCATCTGACGCATGGCGTAAAGAATACGCCGGTGAACCGGCTTCAGCCCGTCGCGCACATCAGGAAGCGCCCGCGCCGTTATTGTCGACAGAGCATAAGCGAGATAGCGCTGCGAAAGCGCCTCATCGAAGGGCTCGAGAAATATCTCTTCCGGCCTCGCGGGCTTTGCGGTTTTTGCAGATTTGGCGGTTTTACTTTTGGTGCGTTTCATGGCGTTTCTGTAGCAGAGTCTTGGCGCTTCGCCAGCCTCGCCGGCCAGAGAGGGGCCGGCAATTTTTCACAAGCGCCCAAATCAGCTATCTGGCTCCTATGCTCGCTTTCCTCGCCAACATTCTGGCTTTTCCGCTCTACATGTCCGGCCTCGCCGCCAGCGCGATCAGCTTTTCGACAGAGGCGTT
>JBCBSY010000494.1:0-2077 GCA_039818925.1 Pseudomonadota bacterium
CTTCATCGCTTTCAACAGAAATCGATCAGATAAAACTTTTAATCAGTAGGTCGATGGTTCGAATCCATCAGGGCTCACCAGTAACGGAAGACTGACAGACTAAAACACCCTGACTTCAACGCTACGATCTGAACTTACAAGAGCACGTTTCATACCCGACGAATTAAACTTCATAACAATCTCGCCTTCATTTGAGACAGCGATAACACCGCCATCACCGCCGGCGGACTTCACATCCGCCAGTAGCTGATCCACGGCAGTGTCCAGTGAAGCGTCGGCGCTCCGCACTCGCGTAGCCACGGCTTGGGCGCCGCCGCCCAAAATAAAGTGCTCGCCAGTACCAGTGCAAGAAATCGCCACGCGCTCATCAGCCCATGTTCCGACCCCGATCAGTGGCGTATCGCCAACACGTCCAGCTTCTGTGCCAAAAAGACCGCCCGTTGATGTCGCCGCTGCTAATGCGCCAGAGCGATCCATGGCGACGGCCCCGACTGTTCCATGTAGTCCGCTTGTAGCGAGGTCGCTGATTTCCACACCTGCCGGCAACACGTAATAATTATTCGGCGTTTCGACTTGTCGATGTCCGCAACGCATCGCAAAATCATCTGCGCCGGCCCCGGTCATCAATATATATGGCGTGTCCTCTAAAACACTGCGCGCGACTGAGATCGGATTCACAAAATCACGCAAGGCTGAAACTGCACCAGCCTTGCGTCTTCGCCCATCCATGATTGATGCGTCCATTTCAACATAGCCCGCCGCATTTTGCGCCGATCCGCGACCAGCAACATACAAACCGGATGTCTCCATCTCGGCAACGGCGTACTCAACGACATCAATTGCGGAAAGCCCATCAGCAAGACGCTCACCACAGTTTTCAGCAAGGCTTTGTAGGTGCTCAGGCACACCTGCATAGTCACGACCGATAGTAACCCCGGCCCCGCCATGAAGCGCCATAGAGAATGAATCAGCCGATTTAGGCATTGCTACTCAACCTCATCATTAACCGGCGAGATTTCTATCGTGACCGGGGATATAGAAAATTTGACGTCATCGATTGTGTATCGGCCCTCATGACTTGCGTCGCGCCCCCAATAGCCCCGCGCCGCTCTGTCTTGAACAAACACATATCTAACGCCGCGCCCATCTTCGCGAAATGAGACGGCGCTGAGTTTTTTTCCATGCTTATTATCCAGCAATTGCGAACCGAGCATAGCGCCAATCCCAGCGTACGGAATGGCGACACCGCCGCCGCTTTGAACTTCAGCGGCATAGTACTCGTCGCCAACGGTCGGCTTTTTGTAAGCGGATGGCGTAAGATGAAACGATGACAGAGCAATCTCATCGCCATCGCTTAATACATGGAGTCCAACGTCTTGAGCGGAAAATGACTTGCTGCCCGAGAACTTAGCGTCGCGACCGTCGATGATTGTCACTGAGGCTGTGCCAACAACGCGCGCAGTCATGTCAGATAAGTCGACAACAAACGCCGTGTCCTCATCGACACCAATGCCGACGCGTTGATCGGCGTTTACCAAAGAAATCGCTCGCGCCAGCCGACCCAGTCGGGCGCGTTGATCAAAGTGCTGATCAACAACGCCCAATGGCAAAAAACCTAAACCCATGGCCGCCAAAAGACCTGGCCCGTCGGTTTCCTCATTAATGGGGGCGCCTATTGGCGTCACCGGCTCCGTCAGTGCAGCAAGGCTGTCGCCGCCTGCAATCATTAATCGGCTCATGATCGCGGCGCCGGCGCTGGTGCCGCCAACAACGGCGCCCTCTGACAGGCGGGCGCGCAAAGCCGTCAGCATTGGTGAGTCGGCGCCATCCTCATCTATCAGCATGTTCGTTAAGCGCAACTGGTCGCCGCCCGTAATCCAAATCGCGCCGGCGGAGGAAATCTTCTCAATCTCGTGTAGATTGTCTGCATTGCCGCGCCATGATGATTCATCGATATCGTCAGTTGACCGATCATCCTTTACCGCCAGCCTCACAACACTAATGTTCTCAGGCGCCATGCCATATTTAATCAGATCCTCTTTAAAGCGAGCCGCCGATGCGACAGGCTCTGAAGAAG
>JBCBSY010000495.1:0-2075 GCA_039818925.1 Pseudomonadota bacterium
GCTCGATCGTCTGCGCGAGCGGCGCGATCTCACCCGGCGCGTTCATGCCGACCTCGCAGACGAGGTAGCGGTCGCCGGGCTCGGCGCTGAAGGCGATCTGTTTCGTCAGCCCGGCGCCAAGTGAATCCGTGCGCGCGACGATAATCCCGTCATCAACCCCGAGTTCGAGAAACGCATAACGGCAGGCGCGAATCTTGGCGAGGAAATCTTCATGCGGCACCGTCACCTTGCCATCCTGATGGCCGCATTGTTTTTCATCGGAGACCTGGTTTTCGATCTGTAACGCGCAGGCGCCCGCTTCGATCATCTTTTTCGCCAGCAGGTACGTCGCCTCGGCATTGCCGAAGCCTGCATCAATGTCGGCGATGATCGGCACAACATGAGTCTGGTGGTTTTCAACCGCTTTGAGGAGTTGTTTCTCCTTGACCTGATCACCCGCCACGCGCGCGGCGTCGATGTCGCGGAAGAGAAGGCCAAGTTCGCGCGCGTCGGCCTGCTTGAGAAAAGTATAAAGCTCTTCGATCAGCGCCGGCACGGAGGTTTTCTCATGCATCGACTGATCCGGCAGCGGGCCGAACTCTGACCGCAAGGCCGCGACCATCCAGCCCGAGAGATAGAGGTAGCGGCGCTTCGTATCGCCGAAATGCTTTTTGATGGCGATCATCTTCTGCTGGCCGATAAAGCCGTGCCAGCAGCCGAGCGACTGGGTGTAATGCGCGGGGTCTTTATCATAGGCCGCCATATCCTCGCGCATGATCGTGGCGCAGTATTTGGCGATATCGATCCCGGTGTTGAAACGGTTCTGGAGCCGCATCCGCGCGACTGATTCGGCGTCAATCGCCGCCCAGGCGCTGTTCTGGCTTTTGATGAGCTGATCGGCGGTATTGATATGATCGCTATACGACATCCGGTATCCCCTTGAATTTACTAACTATTAAGCCAGTTCGCCGTCTCGGCGGCGGTTTAGTTTCTAACGTTGAAGGGGAATTTAGCGCGAAAGAATGGACTTTTGCGCATGCGAAATCGTAATGTTGTCAAACTTTACAGAAAGTTTCTGTAAAGTAGTAAAGTTTGGTATGTACAGAATGAGAGGCCATGGCCGAGGCTAGACGAAAAGACCGCGCCGCCTTTATGGGGCCGCGCCTCCGGCGGCTTCGCCGTGAGCTTGGGCTGACCCAGGCCGGCATGGCCCAGGACCTCGATATATCGGCGTCTTACATCGCCTTGATGGAGCGCAATCAACGGCCGATGACGACCGACATGCTGCTCCGGCTGGCGCAGACCTATCAGCTCGACATCGCCTCGCTCGCCGGTGGGCGCGGGGAGGAGACCAAGGCGCGGCTCGACGCCGCGATGCGCGATCCTTTATTCGCTGATCTGGAGCTTTCATCGATCGACGTAGAGGACGTCTCCCACGGTTACCCGGCGATGGCGGAAGCGGTGCTTCGTTTGTACACGGCCTATCGCGACGGTCAGATCGCGCTTGCCGACCGCGGAGATGAAAAAGCCGAGGCGCCGGATCCGATCGCTGAGGCGCGCCGTTTCCTGTCCGCGCGCCGCAACTGTTTCCCCGCCCTTGATGACCACGCAGAACGCATCGCGGCGCAGATTGGCGGCGCGGATGGGCTCGCCGCTTATTTTGAGATGCGCCACAAATTGAAAGTCCGGCGGTTGCCGCCGGACGTCATGGCCGGGTCGGTGCGTCGCCTTGATCGTCACCGTGATGAGGTCGTTCTTGATGAAACACTCGACCGCGCCAGTCAGACATTCCAGCTGGCTTTGCAGATTGCTTATCTCAATATGCGTGACGAAATTAACGCGGCGGTGGGCGAGGGTGGTTTCACGTCAGAAAACAGCAAGCGTCTGGCGCGCCGAGCCCTGGCAAACTACGCGGCTGGCGCCTTGATGATGCCCTATCGAAGTTTTGTCCGTGCCGCAGAGGCGCGCCATTACGATGTCGAAGCGCTGTCGCGACAGTTCGGCGCCAGTTTCGAGCAGGTGGCGCATCGCTTGACCACCTTGCAAAAGCCAGGGCAGGAGGGGGTCCCGTTCTTTTTCATCCGCGTCGATGCGGC
>JBCBSY010000496.1:0-2073 GCA_039818925.1 Pseudomonadota bacterium
GTTCACGGCGCCGTCGATGTGCAGGAAATTGATTGCGACTTTTATGTGCTGACCGCGCACAAACTTTATGGGCCGACCGGCGTCGGTGTTCTTTACGGCAAGAAAGCTGTGCTTGACTCCATGCCGCCTTTCAAGGGCGGCGGCGAGATGATCGATCTCGTGACCACGGAAACGGTCACCTATAACGAAGCGCCGCATCGCTTTGAGGCGGGAACGCCCCCGATCCTCGAAGCCATCGGGCTTGGCGCGGCGCTCACCTGGATGACGGATAAGGGCGTCGAAGCGATCGCCGCCCACGAGGCGCGCCTGAAAGATCATGTGCTGGAAGAACTGGCGAAGTTGAACTTCGTGAAGGTTTTCGGCCGCGCCCGCGATAAAGCGCCGATCATCGCCTTTGCGGTCGACGGGGCCCATCCCCATGACGTGTCGTCGATCCTTGACCGGACTGGCGTTGCTGTGCGGGCGGGCCATCATTGCGCCCAGCCCCTGATGAAACGGCTGGGCGTCAGCGCAACCTCGCGCGCCTCTTTCGCCGCCTACAACACCCATGATGATGTGGAGGCGCTGATCGCCGGCCTTCGCAAAACCCACAACATGCTTGGCTGAGTGCTTTATGGACAATCAACGCGACATTATCGACGTGAACCCGCCATCTGCCGATCCTGCTGCCGAGACGGCGACGGAGACTAGTGGGCAGGCTGAAACCTCCGGCGCGGCGTCCATTCCCGCTGACGAGCTTGAGCGGATCACCGGCGACGTCATCCGGTCGTTGAAGACTGTTTATGACCCGGAAATCCCGGTTGATATTTACGAACTCGGCCTCATTTATAAGGTCGATCTCGACGACGACCGGCTATTGACCGTCGATATGACGCTGACGGCGCCGGGCTGTCCAGTCGCAGGCGAAATGCCCGGCTGGGTTGAAGGCGCAGTCCGCGGCGTCGAAGGGGTCGAAGACGTGAAGGTGAACATGACGTTCGATCCGCCCTGGACGCCAGAGAAAATGTCCGACGAGGCGAAATTAGAACTGGGATGGTTGTAAAATGCCGAGACCGAGACCCAAAGTTGTCACGCTGAGCGACGCTGCGGCGTCGCGCATGACGGACATCATGAACGCTGCTGAGGAAGATTTCATCGGCGTCAAGATCGGCGTGAAAAACGGCGGTTGCGCCGGCATGGAATACACCATGGATTACGCGACTGAGACTGGGCCTCTGGACGAGGTGGTTGAGGAAAACGGCGTCAAGATTTTGATCGACCCGAAAGCGATCCTTTTTCTGATCGGCACACAGATTGATTTTGTCACCGAAAAACTCTCGCAGCGTTTTGTCTTCAACAACCCGAACCAGACCGACGCCTGCGGTTGCGGCGAAAGCGTCACCATCGTGCCGCAGAAGCTGGATGCGTAGGAGACGCTAGAAAGTGTCTTTGCCGGGCTGGTCCCGGCAATCTAGCAACGGCAATCGTAATCTGGATCACTGGGACAAGCCCGGTGATGACAAATTCAAGAGCATTCACCTATAGTCGATGAATGCCCCCATCCGCTTCCTATCTTAATTACCTGAAAGACCTGTTTTCCCCTTTCGGCGTCATCACCATCCGCAAGATGTTCGGCGGGGCTGGGGTCTATTGCGATGGGGCGATCTTCGCCATCACTGGCGATGAAGGGGTCTGGCTGAAAGTCGATGACGTCAACCGCGGTGAATTTGAAGCGGCTGGGCTGGAGCCGTTCACTTATGAATTTGACAACGGCAAAACCGGAACCATGTCATACTACATCGCGCCGGAGGAAATCTTCGACGACGAAGACGTGCTGAGGCGCTGGACTGAGCTGGCGCTTGGCGCCGCCGCCCGCGCAAAAAAGCCGGCGAAAAAGAAAGCCGCCAAAAAGAAAGCGGCTTCCAGCAAAACTAAAAAGAGAAAAGCTTAAGCAAACAGCTCTTCGAGGAAGTTCGCCATCGCTTTCCAGGACCGGCGATCGGCGTCGGCGTCATAGACCGTGCCGAAATCCGGGTCGTTGGCGTTGGGGTTGGTGAAGGCGTGCAAGGTTCCGCCATAAGCGTGAAGCTGCCA
>JBCBSY010000497.1:0-2069 GCA_039818925.1 Pseudomonadota bacterium
AGAAGAGTTGGCGCAACAGCAGGCGGCTTTAAAAGAGCAGGAAGCTGGTGCCGGCGCGGAGGGTGTTCCGCTAGCTGATAGACAACACAACGGTGCAGAATGTCCGCACGCGGCTCAAGTCCGAAAATCGCGTCGTCAAGATCGATCGACCCAGCCTTCTTGTTTTCCATATTGAGGACGTCGGTTTTCATTATTCGTCCCCTTCCTTTTTCTCGGTTTCATCAGATAGCGGAACACCCTCCGCGCCGGCACCAGCTTCCTGCTCTTTTAAAGCCGCCTGCTGTTGCGCCAACTCTTCTTCGGCGGCGGCCTTGGCTGCAGCTTCTTCTTCAGCGGCGGCCTGGGCTGCGGCTTCTTCCGCCTGACGCGCGGCTTCCTTTTTCGCGGACATCAGCGCGGCCGGCAGAATGGCGTTTTCCGGAAACGGTTTCTTCACGGCGTCCTTGATCAGCACCCAGCCGCCTTTTGGTCCCGGCACGGCGCCTTTGATCAGGACAAGGCCGCGATCGGCGTCGGTCTTGACGACCTGCAGGTTCTGGGTGGTGACGCGGGCGGCGCCGTAATGGCCGGCCATTTTCTTGCCCTTGAAAACCTTACCCGGGTCCTGGCACTGACCGGTCGAACCATGCGAACGGTGCGAAATCGAAACACCGTGCGAGGCGCGCAAGCCGCCGAAGTTCCAGCGCTTCATGGCGCCGGCGAAGCCTTTACCAATGGACGTTCCCGTCACATCGACATACTGGCCTTCGAAATAATGGTCGGCGGTAAGTTCCTCGCCGATGTCGACCATGTTTTCTTCAGCAACCCGGAACTCTGCGACTTTCGCCTTCGGTTCGACATTCGCCTTGGCGAATTGGCCGCGCTCGGCTTTGGTCGTACGCTTGACCTTTTTTGCGCCGGCGCCGAGTTGCAGCGCCGTGTAACCGTTTTTCTCGGCGGTGCGCTGCCCGACAACCTGACAGCCTTCCATCTGCATCACAGTCACAGGCACATGCTCGCCATCCGCATTATAAATGCGGGTCATGCCCATCTTTTTTGCAATTATTCCCGTGCGCATCTTAAATGCTCCCTACGCGCCAAGTTTGATTTCGACATCGACGCCAGCCGAGAGGTCGAGTTTCATCAGCGCATCAACCGTTTGCGGCGTCGGATCGACGATATCGAGCATGCGCTTGTGCGTGCGCATTTCGAATTGCTCGCGGCTTTTCTTGTTCACATGCGGCGACCGGTTGACGGTGTAACGCTCAATGCGCGTCGGCAGCGGGATTGGCCCGCGCACATTCGCGCCCGTGCGTTTCGCCGTGTTGACGATTTCCAACGTCGAAGCGTCGAGTACGCGGTGATCGAAGGCTTTGAGCCTGATGCGGATATTCTGTTGCATGTTTCTATCGCTTCGCTTTGGAGTCTGTCGCTTCGCTGTTCTTAGGTTCGGTCTTCGTATTCTTTAGAGTCGAAAGCGCGGACCGGCGTGAGGCCGATCCGCGCTTTCGTCATGATATGCTACTCGATGATCTTCGAGACGATCCCGGCGCCAACCGTACGGCCGCCTTCACGGATAGCGAAGCGAAGCTTCTCTTCCATGGCGATCGGCACGATAAGCTCAACGTTCACTTCTACATTGTCGCCCGGCATGACCATTTCAACGCCTTCTTTCAGCGTCACAACACCGGTCACGTCGGTCGTGCGGAAATAGAACTGCGGACGATAGTTGGAGAAGAACGGCGTATGACGGCCGCCTTCTTCTTTCGTCAGGATGTAGGCCTCGGCCACAAATTTAGTGTGCGGCGTCACGGAGCCCGGCTTGCAGAGAACTTGACCGCGCTCAACGCCGTCACGCTCGATGCCGCGTAGAAGAACACCGACATTGTCGCCCGCTTCACCACGATCCAGCAGCTTGCGGAACATTTCAACACCGGTACAGGTGGTTTTCTGAGTGTCGCGGATGCCGACGATTTCAATCTCGTCGCCAACGTTGATCACGCCACGCTCAACACGGCCGGTCACAACGGTACCACGGCCCGAGATCGAGAACACGTCTTCAACCGGCATCAGGAACAGCCGTTCCTGAT
>JBCBSY010000498.1:0-2066 GCA_039818925.1 Pseudomonadota bacterium
AATCGCAAAACCATTTGGCGTTCGCCCATCTGACCGGCCGGCGAGGCTGAAAGTTTTTAAGTCAACATGCTTCGAGAGTGTTGCAGCCAATTCGCGGGAATAGGTGTCCATGCCTCCGACGGCAGGAGCCCATTTTCTGGTAATAAAAAGAACTTGGGCGCTCATTTTATGTCCCGTGTGGCATTAACTGCGCGGTTAACAAGTGCTTACACGAGCCTGGCTTCAAATGTCTTAACGCTCTGTTTCCTGTGTCTCGATTAGCTTTCGTGGAAAACCGCAAGGCGCGCCATGACCAAGCTCATTATCCAGATCCCCTGTTTTAACGAAGCGGAAACTATTGGCGCGACCATTGCGGCGCTGCCAAAACAGATTGCCGGTATTGATGATGTAGAGATTCTGGTTATTGACGACGGGTCAACAGACAATACGGTAAAGGCTGCGAAGGTCGCCGGCGCCCATCATGTCATCTCCAACGGCGTCAATCGCGGATTGGCGCAGAGTTTTCAGCGCGGGCTGGATGCGTCTTTACGTCTTGGGGCGGATATCATCGTCAACACTGATGGCGATAATCAATATCATGGCGGCGACGTTGAGGCGCTTGTGCGCCCAATCCTTGATTGTCGCGCCGATATCGTGGTCGGCGACCGCCAGACAGACCGTATCGCGCATTTCTCCCCGATAAAGAAAAAACTCCAAAAAGCAGGAAGCCGTCTGGTCAGCGCGCTCGCCAATGCAGAGATCGCCGACGCCGTGAGCGGCTTTCGCGCCTTCTCCAGGGATGCGGCGTTATGCATTACGGTGCGGTCGAGCTTTTCCTATACCACGGAAACACTGATACAGGCCGGCCGCCGGCGCATGCGCATTACGTCGGTTCCCATACGAACCAACAAGGTGGAGCGGCCGTCTCGACTTTTCACCTCGATTCCGCAGTTTCTGGTGCGCACGGGCCGGACCGTGCTGCGCGCCTACGCCATGTATGAGCCGCTGAAAATCTTTGCCGTGCTGGGCGTTGTGTTGATGCTGGCCGGCGCGTTTCCGGTGATCCGGTTTCTGGTTCACTATTTCGCCGGGGACGGCGCCGGTATGATCCAGTCGCTGATTATTGGCGGCGTGATCATGATGATCGGTGCGATCTCGGCGATGTTTGCGCTGATTGCTGACCTTGTCGCGTATAACCGTCAGCTCCTGGAGCTGACGCTGGAGCGTGTGCGGCAGATTGAATACGCCATGGAGGCGCGCGAGGCGCCGCGGAGAAAGCGGCTGCCGATCAGCAAGCTGCGTGAAGAGTTACAGGCGATCCGCGCGCGTACGGGTTCCTGAACAGCAGGAAGCGGGCGGCGGGACCGGCGAATCCATGCTAATCATTGGGCATGGCCGATACGTTGCTTTTTTTGTTTGATACACGGCTTGGCCGTTGCGGTCTTGCCTGGGGAGAGGCGGGTCTGCGGTCCGTCAGCTTCGCCCATGACAGCGATGATGCAACGCGTGCAGCCTTGCGCAGACGCGCCCCGGACGCAGTTGAAACAGACGCACCGCCAGTAATGGTTGTGCAGGTGATTGACGATATCGCGAGTTTATTTCAAGGCGCGTCTCGCGACTTCTCGCAAGCTGTTCTTGACATGAGTGGTGTTGGTGAATTTGAGCGCCGCATTTATGCGTTGTCCCGAAAAATTCAGCCAGGCGAGGTGAAGACCTATGGCGATCTGGCACGCGCGCTTGGCGACATTTCGCTGTCGCGGCGCGTGGGACAGGCGCTGGGCCGTAATCCGTTTCCGATTATCGTGCCCTGTCACCGGATTGTCGGCGCCGACGGGGCGATGACCGGCTTCTCCGCGCCCGGCGGCGCAGAATTGAAGCGCAAACTCCTAAAAATTGAAGGCGCGCTCGAGCCGGAGTTGTTTGATTAACCTGCGTTTTTGACAGCAGCATTAATCGCCGTGCGCATCGCAACGTCACGCGGATCTTCAGAAATCCCGGCGCCGATGTGGTTAGTGACGTAACCATACCCCAGCCCCTTCTCCGGGTCCGCAAACCCTAAGGACCCGCCCGCCCCTGGATGACCGAAC
>JBCBSY010000499.1:0-2059 GCA_039818925.1 Pseudomonadota bacterium
AGGTCGGCGGCGTCCGCGCCAAACACTGAGCGGATCGCCTTCGTCTCCGCCGGATCGTTCAGCAGCGTGCCCGTGCCATGGGCGTTGATATAAACGTTTTTGGCTGCGGTGATTTCAAGATCCTTCAACGCCAGTTGCATCGCGCCGGCAGCGCCGTTGACGTCAGGGTTGATCATGTCCTTGCCGTCAGCATTCATCCCGAAGCCTGAAACCCGGCACAAAATTTCAGCGCCGCGTTTTTTTGCATGCTCTTCTTCTTCGAGCACCAGAACACCGGCGCCCTCGCCAATCACAAGTCCGTTGCGGTTTTTTGAAAACGGCCGACAGTTTTCATCCGCTAGAATGTGCATCGCTTTCCACGCTTCGAGCGCACCGTAAGTGAGCACCGCCTCGCTGGCCCCCGCAACCCCCGCGTCAGCGGTCCCGGATTTTATCAGCTCAGCGCAAACGCCGATGGCATGCGCGCCGGTGGCGCAAGCGCTCGACACCGCAAAAGACGGCCCGCGCAAGCCATAACGGATGGATACATGGCTCGCCGCCGCATTGGGCATAACTTTGAGAATGGTCAGCGGATGTGGGCGACGCTCCTGGCGCAGCATCGCCACATAGCCGTCATCGAAAGTCGACTGACCGCCTATGCCGGTGCCGATAATGCTGGCGGTGTGCGCCCCAAGCGTATCGTCAAAGTCAAGCCCGGACTGTTTCACCGCCTCGTCCGCGGCAAGGACGGCGAGTTGTGAAAAACGGTCTGCGCGAAATAGCGGCCGGCCAAGATCCTTTATCGGCGCCTCAAGATCATCCGCCGGCGCCACAGGCAGGGTCAGAGAGAACTTATCGGCCGTGTATTCACGTTTGACAATGGCGCTGCGGCCGGCGCAGAGCCCATCCCAGAACGCCTCGACGCCAAGCCCCAAAGGCGTAACCGCGCCTATTCCTGTCACAACGACGTTGCGGGACATAAAATCTACTTCTTGATCAGTTTTTCGAGCGCATCGATCAGGTCGCCAACGGACGTCATATCCCCAAACGGGTTTTCATTGGCGTTAAACGGCACTTCGACCCCGAGCTTTTCCTCAACCTCGTAAATAATTTCAACAACTGAGAATGAGTCGATGCCCAGATCGGCGATCGGGGTGTTGCGGTTCAACTCGCCGGTCAGCCCGACCGCATGTTCTTTGATGATCTCAAGCAGACTGGCTTCCATATCGGCCATAATCGGTCTCCAATGCGCCTTACGGTCTTATCTGAAGCCGCGTTCCATGCCTAGGCTTTCCGGCGCCGCTCCCGCATCACAGGCGCGCCCTGTCCGCGGGCGCCATTAGTCGCGAAAATTCTGATACTGCAGGGGTTGGTCCAGCTTCATTGCCTTGACGAAACCGATCACCGCCTGAAGGTCATCGCGTTTTTTGCCAGTGACCCGCAATTCGTCACCCTGGATCGCCACCTGGACTTTCAGCTTCTCGCCTTTAATCGCCTTGACGATTTTTTTCGCCAGCTCCTTCTCGATCCCCTGCTTGATGAGCACCTGCTGGCGCACGGATTGTCCCGCCGCCGGCTCCTCTTTCTGGTAGTCCAGCGAACCCGGTTCGATGCCGCGCTTTTGCATGTTGCCTTGCAGGATTTCGTGCATCTGACGCAGCTTCATATCGTCGTCGGCGAAGATCGTGACGACGCCGTCTTTTAGCTCCACAGTCGATTTCGATCCTTTAAAATCATAGCGTGTGGAGATTTCACGTGTGACATTTTGAATTGCGTTTTCCGCTTCGGAAAGATCGACCTCGGAAACAATATCGAATGACGGCATTGTGGAGTCTCCTGCTGTTTCGGGGCGGCCTTCAGAAATTCGGTTTTATCAAAGACCCGCAATGATAAAAGCGCCAGACGGTCTATAAGCCGGGTTCTGTCCCTGTCACCAGGGGACGGCCATTCCTCTAGGGCGCGCGCTTGCGCGCGGCCTCAAGCAACCAACCCGGACGTGCTCGGCGTGAAGACACGCCTGTCCCCTTCCACAAAGGAAAGAGACGCGCCGTCCCTATTCGGTCTTGCTCCAGGCGGGGCT
>JBCBSY010000500.1:0-2054 GCA_039818925.1 Pseudomonadota bacterium
GGGGGAGCATCGTCGGACATCTTGTCTCAGAACATTGAGGCGGCCGGCGCATGCGTTGACGGAGAACTGGCTTCGGCCGTGAAGGACCGAATGTATTCCCTCGACAACCGTGAAACAGCCATTGCGGATCGCGAGGCGGAACTCAAGACCTATGAAGCACAGATAAACAAGCGCCTCGCGGAGCTCGAAACCGCCAATGAGCAACTGGCGTCGAACATCAATGCCGTGCAGGACGCCCGCGATGCTGACATTCAAAAACTCGCGGCGATCTATGAAGGTATGAAACCCGCGCAGGCTGGCCAAATCATCAACGAAATGGACGCAAAGTTTGCAGCCGGTTTAATTTCGTCAATGAACAGTGAACAGGCCGCACAAGTTGTCGCCAATATGGATTCACAAAAAGCCTATCTGGTCAGCGTGATCCTCGCCAACAAATCGCAGCAACAACAGCAATAATCCCCACACATTTCAGCGAAGATTAACTTCTTCATGAAATACAAGTTAAGCGACTAATTAAAGTTGTTCACGCTTTTCGTGGGTGGTTATGGGTCCTATTCTCGGCATCGTTATTACACTTTGCATGGTCTTCGGCGGGTACACGATCGCCGGCGGCAAGATGGGGATTATCCTTCACTCGCTTCCATACGAGATGATGATGATCGCTGGCGCCGCTATTGGCGCATTTGTGGTCGGCAACGATTTCGGCGTCATCAAACAGGCTGGCGGCGACATCATGAAAGCGATCACTGGCCCGAAGTGGAAGCGCTCTGATTACCAGGACCTGTTGTGCCTGATGTATGAGCTGCTGCGTGTCGCCAAGGAAAGCCCGGTCCAGGCGGAAGCGCATATTGAAGCGCCCGCTGAGTCGGCGATTTTTCAGCGTTATCCGAAAATCGCCAAGGACCATGAGGCGACAGACATTATTTGCGACACCATTCGCTCAATTCTGATGAATTTCGACAATCCGCACCAGGTCGAGGATCTGCTGGAGAAGCAACTCGACGCCATGCACGAAGAAAGCATGCACGGCGGCCATGCATTGCAGAAAATGGCGGACGCGTTGCCCGCGCTGGGAATTGTCGCGGCTGTGTTAGGCGTCATCAAGACGATGGCCTCGATTGATAAGCCGCCTGAGGTGCTGGGCCAAATGATCGGCGGCGCGCTCGTTGGGACGTTTCTGGGCGTTTTCCTTTCCTATGCGCTTGTCGGACCGCTTGCTGAAAAAGTGATGTCTGTAAACGAACAGGAGCAGCGCTTTTACAAACTCATTCGAGAATGCATCGTTGCACATCTTCAAATGCACACGCCGCAAATGTGCGTCGAGGTGGCGCGTCGAAACATTCCGGGCCATGACCGGCCGAACTTCGCCGAAGTTGAAGAAGCGCTGAAGCAGCTGAAAAAGGAAGCGGCCTGATGACGCGCATCCTCGTTGCTCTTGCCTTCTTGTTCCTGCCCGCCGCCAACGCGGCTGACACCCTTTCTGTTCGGGCCGGAGAGCATGGCGATTATTCCCGGCTTGTGATTTCTGACGCGCCGGAAGGCTGGCGGATCGCCACCTCCGACCGCAAAATTGAAATTACATTTCCTGATCAAGGTTATGAGTTCGAACTCTCTGATATTCTTGAAAAACGCAAAGCTCATCGGGTTTTGAACGCACGCGTGATCGATGCGCCATCGTCGCGATCACTGGTTCTCTCCCTCACCTGTGATTGCCCAGTTCGCACCTCAAAAGGCGCCGGCGATTTGATTGTCATTGATATCTTTAACGATGCGCCAGTAGTTCTGGTCGAAGATGACACGCCTCAACCCGAGCAAACTGTTTCCAACGAGGCACGTAAAAACACAGTGGCCACGCCGGAAAGCATCAAAGCCGCTCGCGACCGCATGATCGCGCTTCTTGCAGAAGCTCGCCATCAAGGCGTCATTCAATTGAAAACGGATGAAAATGAAACGACAGCTACTGCAACACCGGTGACTAATGCGGCCATTCGTCCCGACTCTGCGCCCGAACTAGCCTCGTTGGAAGCGCCGAACGCGGCGCCGCTGCCCCTCTC
>JBCBSY010000501.1:0-2053 GCA_039818925.1 Pseudomonadota bacterium
GGCGAATGCGCTATAGGCTTTTGCGATGGCGCGCGCCGTCCCGACGCCGCCGCCGGACGGAACTTCGAGATTACGAGCATAAATGCGATCTTTGTCGTGTACGACCCCGCCCCCGGGATTCACTATGCAGGCGCGAAAACTGTGCGACCAAGGATTAATCATCGCCAGAGCCATGCGAAGCGGCAGGCCGATTATCGACTCGATCAACCCGGCCTGTTGCAGCCGCGCAAGGCGCGCGTTCGGTATGTCATTAGGCAGACCAATATAGAACTCCAGATCCAGCGGCGTTGCTATTTCTTCCTGAAAGAACTGGCCAAGCGTGCGATGTTCCGGGTCGACGCGCCGAATGAGCTCGCCTTCGTAGAATCCGAGTGAGAGGAAATGATAGGCGTTTCGGGTCTCAAGAGGCCATGCCGGCGTTTCTTGGGCCATTATTTTGGCCAGCCTGTCGAGGTCGGCAATGACATCCTTATCTATCTTTTGGTGAAACGCGTGCAGTCCCGCCTGGTGCGCGAGAAGTTGCCGGACAGTGATTCCTTCTTTCCCGTTCTGCGCAAATTCTGGCCAGTAGTCCGCTACGCGCGCGTCGTAATCGATTAGGCCGCGCGAATGCGCCAAGGCGAGCGTCATTGCCGCCATGCCTTTGGTCAACGAATAAACGACGACCATCGTGTCTTCTTCCCATGGACCGCCGGTCGCCGCATCACGGATCCCGCCCCAGAGGTCGACGACTTTTTCACCTTGATGATACACGCAAACCGCGCCGCCTAGCTCGCCGCGCTTTGACAAGTTTTCAGCGAACGTCGTCCGGACGACTTCAAACGCCGGCGCAACGGTCCCATGGATCTCTAAATCTTCAGATTTGCTCACAATCATCGCCCCCAAATGCTTTACGCTAACGAATATCGCGTCAGTGGGGATGCGCTAGATCAAAATCCGAATGCAAGCACGCAACAAGTCAGCCTAACCCCACGGGCCTTGTCGCCGTCCCGCTGACGGAACCGAGCCGAAAGATGTCGCCCGCCCGCCGCCGCCCATCTGTATGAGGCGGTCAATGCGGTTCTGGGTCGCCGGGTGGGTGGAGAACAGGTTGTCCGCGCCGCGGCCCGACAACGGATTGATGATCATCAACTGGCCCGTCTCCGGGTGACGTTCTGCGGTTTCGTTCGGAATTTGCGCGGCGCCGTTTGAAATCTTCGCCAGCGCCGACGCCAGCCACTGCGGGTTTCCACAGATTTCAGCGCCCATTTTGTCCGCTTCATATTCGCGTCCGCGGCTGATCGCCATCTGCACAAGCGCCGCCGCCATCGGCGCCAGAATCATGATCGCCAGCGCGCCAATGATTCCGCCGCCATTGTTGCGGTTGCCGCCAAAAAAAATGGCGAAATTCGCGAGCATCGTGATCGCGCCCGCGATGGTCGCCGTGATGGTCATGGTCAACGTGTCGCGATTCTTCACATGCGCCAGCTCGTGCGCCATGACGCCGGCCAGTTCGTTTTCATTGAGAATGCGCAACAGGCCGGTTGTCGCCGCGACAGCCGCGTTTTCGGGATTGCGTCCGGTGGCGAAGGCGTTTGGCTGCGGGTTATCGATTAGGTAAACTTTTGGTTGCGGCAGGTTCGCACGGGTTGCGAGGTCGCGCGTCATGGCTGCGTAGCGGCGAACCGCGCCCGAGCCATGGTTTTCATCCACCTCCTCCGCCTTGTACATGCGCAGAACCATCTTGTCTGAATTCCAGTAGGCGAAAAGGTTCGTGCCTGCGGCAAACAAAAAGGCGATCACCATGCCGCCGGGCCCGCCGATTAAATAGCCGACGCCCATAAACAAAGCTGTCAACGCCGCGAGCAGCATACCGGTGCGAAGGGTGTTCATAGTTCGGAGCCTCATCCTTTTCCGAGACGGATAAAGACCCTATATGAGCACCTGTATCGATGGCTTCAATATGGACGCGAACGAGATGGACGCTGACCAGGAAAACCCCCGCAACGACTTGCCTCCGGCTGCGCAGCGCGCGCTGGCCGAGGCCGCGGCGCGCCGAAAGGCCCTTTCGGCG
>JBCBSY010000502.1:0-2047 GCA_039818925.1 Pseudomonadota bacterium
AAAATGAGGCCTATGAAGGTGCGTTCCAACGGGGAAAGCCTGACTCGCAGGTTTAGTTTTCCTGCACCATGATTAAGGAGCATAGATGCAGCGTCTGATTTTAATGCGCCACGCAAAGACTGAGCCGTGGACAGAAGGCGTTGATGATCATGCCCGGGCGCTCACGCCCGTGGGGCACGAGGCGGCTGCGGCAATGGCGGCGGCTCTGAAAGCCGAAGGCTGGACGCCGGAGCGCGCCATTGTCTCCACCGCGCGACGGACGCGAGAAACCTGGGTGCATCTCAGTGCGGTTTTCGGGACGTGCGAGATGATTCTTGAAGAAGATCTCTATCTCGCCGGGGAACGCGGCGTGTCGGATCTGATTGCTGATCATGATGGCGCGCGAACACTGATCATTATCAGCCACAATCCCGGTTTGCACGACCTGTCGCTGAGCATTCTCCGCGCCGCAGGCAGTCACGATCATCAGGCCGCGATTCGGATTGCTTCTAAGCTGCCAACTGGTGCCGCGGTCATGTTTGAAGCCGATGAAGATGGCGCTTTCGTGCCGGCCCATTTCCGATTGCGGAATTTCATCAAGCCCAAAGACGTCTTGAACGTCTAAGCCAAAACGCAAATCACCCCGCCGGGAGGGACGGGGTGACCAAGCAGAGCCGGGCTGGAACGATTAACGTGCCAGGCGGCGTTTGCTGCGGCGGCGCCGACCGACCAGCAAGTGGTCGCGGCCAGATGCTTTCGCATCGCGTTGAAGCGCAGGGAGGATGTAAACGCCGGGCTCGTCTTCGAGCGTTTCAATGTCGAAATAAGTCGGGGCGCTGACGCTGGTGGTGACTGGGGAGGAAGTCGCTTGCATTGTTTTAGTCCTTTATTATGTGGCCCGGGTCTGCCGGGGTCAGAGGCCCCTTTTGGAGTCTCTCTGACAGCTATTATCTAGCATAGTCCTTATTGTTTTTCAATATGTAGATATCGTTTTTCGGTAATTTCTTGCATTCTCCCTCTATTTTTCGCTGCGCCGGTCCAGTCCCAGCGACATTTGCCCTCCCGAATCTGCAGGGGCGCGCGGCCTGGAGCGGCTCGACGAGGGACTGCGCAGGGTTTGATTTTGGGCGCGTCTCGATAAGGTCGGAAGCAATTGCAGAAAGCTTGCAATTGACGCCGCCCGAATGTCCATTCCGGCTTTCAGCGCCTGCTGATGCGCGCCGACCGCGGCCTGCCAGACTTCTCGAGGAGAAACCGCGCCAAGTCGCAAATGCGGTTTCAAAGCGTCGAACGCCGCTTGGCCCGATTGTATATTGGCGCCGGCCTCAGCGCTGGTGCCGAGAAACGTCCGGAGGAGCTTGATTGCATGTTTGCGTCCGCCCTGCGCCGCGTCCGCGACATTTGCCGCGTCTGGCTCCGGCCATCGACCGATGCCGACATTGGCGGATGGAATAAGATCCGGCGCTTCGCTGCGCGGATGCGCCATGAATCGCTCCCAAACGGTTTGCCACGATTCATAACTGCGTGGTGCCACGCCGGACTCAAATTGAGGGTGCTGTCGATACTGCACGCCCGCCCGCAACGCCCAAGCTTCCACTGATGTCTCGACTGGGTCTGCCTGTACTGTGTCATGTGTATGCAAGCTGAGAATGCGATGATTGATATGCAGGTCCGACAGGATTTCCAACACGTCGCCTTGGCGCAGATGGAGCACCGTCTCGCGTTGCGCCAAGGCGCCGCGCAAGTCGACCAAAGCCTGCTGCAGGAAGGCCGATTGCGGCGCCCTTGTCGCATCAGTCTCCAGCGATTTCGGCAAGACATAGAGCGCCAAAACCTGCCCACCGTCGCGCGCAGCGGACTGGCACGCTGCGCGCAGCGCCGCGTGATCATGCACGCGCAAGTCTTGCCGAAACCAAATGACGTGTAATCTAGACATGGAACATATATAGAACAAATGTGCCGGCCTGTCCACCTTTGCGCGGCGTCTGATGCAACTTTTTCGCGCAGAGGTGGACAGGCCGGCACATTTGTTCTATATATGTTCCATGTCTAGATTACACGTCATTTG
>JBCBSY010000503.1:0-2018 GCA_039818925.1 Pseudomonadota bacterium
ATTGGGCTCGGCTTCCTCCCTCGGGGAGGAAAGCTTTGAAGGCGGCTTGCTGGAATATCCCCAGTATACCCGCCCGCGAGAGTTTGAGGGCCGGGCCATCCCGGAAGTGCTGACGTCAGGCGATCACAAGAAAATCGCCAAATGGCGGCGCGAAGAGGCGAAAAAAATAACGCGGACGCGACGACCGGACCTCTGGAAGAGGTATTGCGAAAACGGTCCTATCCGGCGCGGCGACAACAAGGACTAGAAGCCATGAACATCATCGAGCAGCTCGAGAAAGAGCACATCGCCGAACTCGACAAGACCGTGCCGGACTTCGCCCCGGGCGACACCGTGAAGGTCAACGTCAAAGTCAAGGAAGGCGAACGCGAACGCATCCAGGCGTTTGAAGGCGTGTGCATTGCCCGCAAAGGCGGCGGCCTCAACGAGGCGTTCACTGTCCGTAAGATCTCTTTCGGCGAAGGCGTCGAGCGTGTCTTTCCGATTTATTCGCCGCTGGTCGACTCCATTGAGGTTGTGCGCCGCGGCAAAGTCCGCCGGGCAAAACTCTATTATCTACGTGAGCGCCGCGGAAAATCCGCGCGGATCGCCGAGAAGGTCGATCGCCGCGCGGCCTCGAAAAAAGCCTGAGGCGACGGAAATTCAGTATTCGGAACGGGGCTTTGGAGCCCCGTTTTGTTTTTTTGCGGGCCTTCGCCGGCATACATGACTCTCCATGGCGCCTCTGTTAAGTTCGCGCACTGCAAGAACAGGGGCTAGGGTGTTATGCTGAAAAAAGTTCTGGGCGGGATCGCCATTTTTCTTATCGCTATCGTTGCATTGGGTTTTGTCTTGCCGGACAAGGCGCATATTGAGCGCGAGATCGTTATCAACGCACCGCAGGAAGAAGTCTTCACGCTGATTAGCGATTTCGGCGAGTGGGACCGCTGGTCGCCATGGGCCAAACTCGATCCGGATGCAGAGTATTCTTATAGCGGCAGCGGCGTTGGCCAACGCATGGAATGGACGAGCGAGCATCCGGAAGTCGGCAACGGCGCACAGGAGATCACTGCGCTTGCCGAGCCAAGCCGCGTCGTGACAGCTCTGGATTTTGGCGATATGGGCCAAGCGGAGGCATCGTTCACGCTGGAGCCGGCAGAAGGCGGCGCGACCAGAGTGGTCTGGTCGTTTGATTCCAATATGCGCAAAGGCGTGCCGGTCCATATGAAACCGGTCTCGACTTACATGGGTTTCTTTATGGATGGCTTTTTGGGGCCCGCCTATGAAGAGGGCCTTGCCAATCTGAAACGCGAGGCGGAGGCAGGCTAGATCAACGCCACGCCAAGGCTATCGAACATCGCTTTGTCTTTCGCCTGACCAGGATTGTTGGTGGTCAGCAGTTCGTCACCGACAAAAATCGAATTGGCGCCGGCGAGGAAACAGAGCGCCTGCGCCTCTTCGCTCATATTTTCCCGGCCCGCCGATAGTCGAACATAGGATTGCGGCATCAGGATGCGCGCGACCGCAATCAGCCGGACAAATTCAAGCGCGGAGATTGGCGTGCTATCGCAGAGCGGCGTGCCGTCGATGGGCATTAACGCATTGATGGGAACTGATTCCGGCGGCGGCGACATATTGGCGAGCGCCAGCAAAAACCCGGTGCGGTCTTCAACTTTCTCCCCCATCCCGACAATACCGCCGCAACAGACCTTCATGCCGGACTGACGCACCCGCTCCAGCGTATCGATGCGATCCTGAAATGTCCGTGTGGTGATCACCTGTTCATAATATTCAGGCGAGGTGTCAATATTGTGATTGTAGTAGTCCAGCCCGGCGGCGCTCAAACGTTCAGCCTGCGCATCGCTTAACATGCCGAGCGTCATGCAGGTCTCAAGGCCGAGCGCCCTCACCTCTGACACCATTTCACAAAGCGCGTCCATGTCACGGTCTTTCGGCGAACGCCAGGCTGCGCCCATGCAAAACCGCGAGGCGCCTTCTTGTTTAGCGCGCTTGGCTTCTTCCATGACCTTGTCTTTGGC
>JBCBSY010000504.1:0-2006 GCA_039818925.1 Pseudomonadota bacterium
CAGTCCGCCCGAAGCCGAAAGTGTGCCGGTAGCGGTGTTCGAAGAAGCGATCACACGGATCGAAGACAAGATCGGCCTAACTGGTCAACCACGCGTCATCGTCTTTCACGAGAAGGAAGGCGCAAGCGGGCAGACACGCCGCCACGCCCATGCCGTCTGGTCGCGGATCAACACGGACGAGATGAAGGCGGTCCAGATTTCATTTGATCGCAAGGCGCTACGGGAGGTCAGCCGCGAGCTTTTTATTGAGCATCACTGGACCATGCCGCGCGGCCTAATCAACGTCGAGGAAAAATCCATGAAAAATTTCACGCTGGCCGAATGGCAACAAGCCAAACGCATTGGCAAAGACCCGCGAGAGATCAAGGAGGCTTTTCAGGATGCCTGGGCGGTTTCGGACTCAGGTCCCGCTTTCACGCAAGCGCTCAAAGAGCGTGGCTATGCGCTGGCGCGCGGAGATCGCCGGGGTTTTGTAGGCGTCGATGAGCGCGGAGAAGTTTTTTCAATCCCGCGCATGGCGGGCGTGAAAACAAAGCTGGTGCGCGAGCGCCTTGGCGATGAGGACCATTTGCGAAGTGTTGCCGAGGTCAAGGACCAGATTGCGCGGGGGATGCTCGCAAAACTGAAAGGTTTCGATGAGGAGTTAAAAGCGCAGCGAGAAAGGAAGGTCGCTGAACTCAAGGCCCGCAAGGCCGATGTGATCGAACGCCAGCGCGAGGAACGCAAAGCGTTCGCTGCGAAGCTTGAAACGCGCAAGCAAAAAGAGGCTGTAGAGCGTCAAGCGCGCTTCAGAAAAGGATTTAAAGGCTTATGGGACCGAATCAATGGGACGCATAAGAAAATCAGCGCAGACAATGAACGGCTGGCTGATCTGTGTTTTCGGCGTGACCGGGCGGAAAAAGACGCGCTCATATTCAAACAAGCCGCACAGCGCCGGACATTCAAAGCCGATGTGCAGCAACAAAAGCAAGAATACATAGAGCAGCGTCAGTCTTTAAGGCAGGACATTCAGTCCTCTCAACAGATGAAAGCACCGCCGAACCCGACACAGGATGCCAAGGCAGCATTTATGGATCGGCGCAAGCAAAACCACATGACGCGCTCGCCACCGCTACAGCGGCAAGGCCCAAAAATCCCCCGTTAATAAGAAGGAGGTTATTAGCTCATGACACTTGATGATTTTTTCAAAAAACGAAAAGCGCTGCGCCACTTCCGGGAGATAGAGCGCGGAGCGCGGCCATGGCAATCGCGCCGCGCTTATAGCCCCGATCCGCAATATTGGGTTGAGGGGCATCGGCCGCCTGAAGGCGATCCTCAATATAAAACCCCGGCGTCCAGATCGACATATTCAGGGTTGCCAACATCCGTGCGGCGTTTCGGTATGATTTAGATCTCCGGCATCAAAAGCAGGTTTGGCGATACAGGTTTGCTGCTTCGGATGGGATGAAAACGGCCTTCACTGCAAGCTGAGGCCGTTTTCAGGCCAGCCGACAGCAAACCGGGCGGCGCGGCTCCGGTCTCTCCATCGCCACCAAACCCCCTTGCTGCTTTGGAGGGTTTGAAATGGTCCTTCATAAACAAAAAAGCCCGTCCGCTATGCGGGCGGTCCATAACTTCTCGCGCAAGGGATGAAAGCCCGAAGGGCCAAGACCGCCAAGGGCGGGCTTGGTTCACGACAGCCCGGTCCGCCAAGGGCGGATGCGCCCAAACTCTACATAAAAGTTTGAAAAGCGGGCGCAAAAACAAGGTTAATTTCATTGATGGCGAACAAACCAGCCATATATCAATGGTGTTATGGAACTGATCACTATCAAGAATATCGACGAATTACGCAACGCCTTGAAGTCCTTTGATGAGGACGCTTTGTTTCGCGGACAAACGCGGCAGTACGGTTCAGATGCCTCACCACGAATGAGCACATCGTTCAGCAGACATGGCTGTATTCCGCCTGTGATGCTTCGTTGGTCACACTATTCCAGATTTCTGCTAGCGGCGTTGCTTGGGCG
>JBCBSY010000505.1:0-2001 GCA_039818925.1 Pseudomonadota bacterium
CGCCCTTGGGGGAGATCGACATTGTGGCGCGGCGGCGGCGGCTGGTGGCCTTTGTCGAAGTGAAAGCCCGGGCGACACGGGATGCCGGGGTTTCGGCGGTCACGCCCCAGGCGCGCCGTCGGATTGAACGCGCCGCTGGCCTGTTTCTCGCGCGGCGCGCGGACCTTGCAAACTGCGCCCTGCGATACGATGTGATCGCGGTCAGCGGCTGGCGGCTTCATCATTTGCCCGATGCCTGGCGCGAAGGCGACTGACCAAGTCTATCGGACGGTTTTCTTGAGGCGCGAAGCAGCGCAAAGGAATGGTTCAGAAACAATAAAGCCAGCAGCGTTTTTAGGAGTTTCCGATGAAGATATTCGCCCCTCTGTTTGTCCTGGGCGCAGCGATGACGCTCGGCGCTTGCGCCTCGAGCCGCAACCTTGACAAGAGCTTTGCAGACCTTTCCGGCAATGCGGAGTTGAAAGCGGTGCTGTTTGCAGACCGCAGTTACGACTACAACGACGTCGATACGACACTTTACGAAGGGCGTTTGTTGCTGACCGGAACCATGCGATCTGAGCAGGGCCGTGCGAAGCTGATTGAAAACGCCTGGAAGGCGGATAATGTCGACCAAGTTATCGATGAAATCTTCATTGGCGACAAAACCTCCTTTGGACAGGGCTTTGAGGATACGCGGATTGATCAGGTCCTGCGCGCCCGGTTGATCGGCGATGAGGATGTGGTCAGCGGCGATTACAAGATCGCCGTTTCCGGAGCCGTCGTTTACCTCCTTGGGCAAGCGCGCAGTCCCGCCGCACATGATCGCGCATTAGAACTCGCGCGGACGGTCGCCGGCGTTGAGAAGGTTGTCAGTCATGTGGCCGTCGCCGGCATCGCCGCCACGCCAGTGCAGCGTGTGGTGCAGGACCCCGCGCAAGAGTAAAATCATTGCCGGCAATCAGGTGAAGCAGAATGAAGATCGCCATACAGATGGATCCGATTGAGGCGGTCGACGTGAACGCCGACACCTCTTTCGACATGGCTCTCGAAGCGTTTGGCCGCGGTCATGAAGTCTGGGTCTATCCGCCGCAAAAGCTACAGCTCGACAGTGGCGTGGTGCGTGCCCGGGCGCATAAAATTGAAATGCTGCAACGGGTTCAGGGAGAACATGTGCGCCTGGCGCCCGAGGCGCTGATCGATCTTCATGAATTGGACGTGCTGTTGATCCGCCAGGATCCGCCATTTGACATGTCGTACATTACGGCGGCGCAGATTCTGGAGCGGCTTGGCGATGACGTCCTTGTGCTGAACGATCCGCGCTCCATTCGCGATGCGCCGGAAAAACTGTTTGTCACTGAGTTTGAGGATTTGACCCCGCCGACCCTGATCACCAGCGATGCGGCGGCGGTGACTGAATTTCGCGCAACTCACGGCGACATCATCGTTAAGCCGCTTTACGGCAATGGCGGCGTCGGCGTTTTCCGCGTGAAGCCGGACGACAGCAATTTCAACGCCCTTATGGAGCTTTTCGCACTGACTTATCCAGAACCGCTTGTGGCGCAGAAATTCCTGCCGGCGGTCACCAAGGGCGACAAACGGATCATCTTGCTGGACGGCGAGGCCGTGGGCGCAATTAACCGTATTCCCGCAAAAGGGGAGACGCGATCGAACATGCATGTGGGCGGGCGCGCGGAAGCGGTGGAAATGAGCGAACGCGATCAAGAAATTTGTGATCGCATCGGACCCGTGCTGGCCGAGCGGGGGCTGATTTTCGCAGGGATCGACGTGATCGGCGACTACTTGACGGAAATCAACGTCACGTCGCCCACCGGCGTCCAGGAAGTTCGCCGTTTTGGCGGCGCCGACATATCCGTCCTGTTCTGGGACTGGATCGAAGGGCGTCTCAGCGCCTGAACACGCTATGATTAGCTGCGTTTGAAGGCGCCGCAGGAGTTGATCAATGCTTCAGATAATGCTTTTTTCACAGCGGACGACGCCCCCGCTTCGTCCGCTGTGAAAAAA
>JBCBSY010000506.1:0-2001 GCA_039818925.1 Pseudomonadota bacterium
GAATATGCGAATACTGACATTTATGTTCTGACGGACGGCGCCGGAACCAATCGCTATCCGCCAGAACATAAATGTCAGTATTCGCATATTCTGCGAGGGTGGCGGGCCGCACGCCGGAGCTTTCGGCGCCGTAAGACGTTCCTGCATAGACCGAACCCATGGTCGCGCCGTCAAAATAGGCGGTGACGTCGACAAGGTCACCCTGAACGCCGCCGGTGATCGCGGCGAAGGCCGGCGCCGAAGCGGGTGCGCTGACGAGCGCGGCGTCGTCATTATCTGTGAAGCGCAAAGCCGTGCCGTCGACAAAAATCCGGTTGGCGCGGATGGTTTCCGGCGCTTCAAAGCCGAACGTTGCGGCCCAGGCGATGGCTTCCTCGTCACTGGCGTCGACATCGAGCGTGTCTGGATCGAAACCGTAATCATCATCGGTGATGACGCCGACGCCGCCGACCACAAAGCCGTCCTTGTAAAGCGGAAATCCACCGGGATCGGCGGCGAGGCCGAGAGGCGCGCGCTGCGGACCGATGCCCGGCCCGCCCATCGCAAAGCGCGTATTCAGATCAGAACAGGGAAGCTGCGAGAACTGAACGCCGAAGAGCGGCCCGCTTTCAAGGCCTGCCGTTGTTGGCGCCGGGGGGAAATGTTCCTGCACGATCTGACTAGCCGTGCGTGTTGAAAACGCATTTCCGCCGGACGACAGGTAAGCGCCGGTGATGGCCTTTGAAATGGCGACGAGCGTCGCGGGCACGTCGACGCCCTGCAGGCTGGTGTCCGGCGTTCCGGCCGGGCCTTCGCGCACCTGGGTCGTTGCGCGCGCTCCATTCATGACGAAGACGCCCAGCACATTGCCGACGCGGTCAACGACAGCAATGGTCGCCGGGGTCGATCTTGCGCGCGCCTCTTCCACGGCTTGCGCGATGACGGTTTCCACTTCGCTGACAGTAAGGTTGCGCAATTCCGGCGCGAACAGGGGCGAGACCGCGGGCGGCGGGGGCGGCGTTGTCGTCGGCGGGGGAAGCGTCGCGTCGTTTTCGCCGCCGCCGCAAGCGGAAAGCACAAAACAAGAGGCCGCGCTAAGGCATCGTGCTTTCCAAAGTTTCCGACGGCTCTTCATCCCCATCCCTTCGACCTGTTTGCCGCTGCGTTCTTACAAGTATCCGTAACCGATCATGGCGTCGGCGACGCGCGCAAAACTCGCAATGTTCGCGCCCGCTTGATAGTCCGTGATGCCGTTTCGCACCGGCGCGAATTCAACGCACTGGGTGTGAATAGAGCGCATGATTTTTTCCAACTCTTCCTCAACCTGTTCGCGCGTCCAGATCAGGCGCTGCGCGTTTTGCGCCTGTTCCAGACCTGAGCAACCAACACCGCCAGCATTGGCCGCTTTCGCGGGGCCGAAAATCACATTCGCATCTTTCAGGACATGAATAGCTTGTGCGGTAAGCGGCATGTTTGCGCCTTCCGCCAAACATTCAACGCCGTTCTTAACCATCGTGCGCGCCATCTGTTCGTCGACTTCGTTTTGCGTCGCGCAAGGCAGCGCCACATGACACGCTACGGACCACGGGCTCTTGCCAGCGTGATAGGTGACACCCCTGGCTTCATTGGCGAGCGCCGCCAGCGACTCGCGGCGGTTTTCCTTCACGTCTTTCAGGACCGCGAAGCTTTCATCCGTGAACCCGTTTGGCGCATGCGCAAAACCCCGGCTATCGGACACGGTGACCACATTGGCGCCCATGCGCATCGCGCGCTCAACCGCATAGATCGCGACATTGCCGGAGCCGGAAATGGCGACATTCTTTCCGTTCATGGACTTGCCGTGATGGTTCAGCATGTCTTCGGCGAACACCACAACGCCGTAGCCGGTCGCTTCCTTGCGGATTTCGCTGCCCCCGAAAGACAGTCCTTTGCCTGTCAGAACGCCGCCGGTGTAGTGATTTGCAAGTTGTTTGTATTTGCCGAAAAGATAACCGATCTCACGCGCGCCGACACCGATATCGC
>JBCBSY010000507.1:0-2000 GCA_039818925.1 Pseudomonadota bacterium
AGGCTGTGAGCCGATACCCTTCACAAACAACCGGTTACAGCTTTTTCTTAACAGGACTTCGGGCGCGCGGACGGCATTCAAAAGTCGTAGAGTGAGGGATTTTTAGCGTGACGGGAAAGCACCCAAAAGCAAATGCGTTGCAATCAAAGAATCTGAAACAAATGGCGCGAGTGACGGGGCTCGAACCCGCGACCTCCGGCGTGACAGGCCGGCACTCTAACCAGCTGAGCTACACCCGCAACGACCAGGCTGAAAAGCCTGCCGAAAAGGCGGTGTAGGATAGGGTTTTGCAGGCGTCAAGCGGAATGTGGGCAAGGATTGTCGAGCGGGGATAAATCGAGGGAAATCTTAACCATAGGCCGTGCCGCAGCGCATCCGCATGCCTTGAAATGATGGCGCTCGAGAACCCGTCGGATTGCGAGGTTTCACAGTCCTATGCATTCTGGCGCAAGCGCACTAAATCTTGCGCGATTGTCGCAAGCAAGGCTCGAGCCCCATGACCCAGCCGAAGCAATTTCTGAACGGTCCGAACGGCCGCCTCGCTTATCGCCAGCGAGACGCGAAAAAACCATCAGGACCCGGCGTTGTGTGGCTTGGGGGTTTTCGTTCGGACATGCTCGGAACCAAAGCCGAATATCTCGATCAGTGGGCGCAGCAACAGGGCCGCGCCTATTTGCGGTTCGACTATTCCGGTCATGGCGAGTCAGAGGGCCGTTTCGAAGACGGTAGTATCGGCGCCTGGGCGAAAGACGCTGGCGCAGCTTTCGACGCGCTTACCGAGGGCGCTCAAATCCTAGTGGGCTCTTCCATGGGCGGCTGGATTGCAACGCTTCTAGCCTTGGCCCGTCCTGACCGGATCGCCGGCATTGTCTTTATTGCCCCGGCGCCAGATTTCACCGAGAAGCTGATGTGGCCGTCATTCTCCCAGGAAGCTCGGGATGTCATCTTGCGGGAGGGACGCCTGGAACAGCCCTCCGACTATTCGGACGAACCGGAAATCATCACCCTTCGTCTGATCGAGGACGGGCGACGCAACCTTGTGATGACTGGAAACATCGCCATCACTTGCCCTGTGCGCATTTTGCAGGGGATGAAGGATGACGCCGTGCCTTTCACGCACGCGCTCGACTTCGCTGCAATGCTGGAGAGCAATAATGTCGAAGCGACACTAACCCCAAGTGGCGATCATCGCCTGTCTACGCCTGAGGACCTGCAGCGGCTGGCGCGCACGATTGAGGCGCTTTAGGCCGGCCTGCCCCTTCACTTTATCGCGGCTGAACGTCAATTCATCGCAGAATGCCACAACCAGCCTGACATCTGCTTGCGACATCTGTCGCAATGAGCTATCCTAGCCACAAATGTCGCAGGCATCGCCCTCAGCGCTGCCGCAACCATGGGCGCAATTATGACCGACCTGAAGGGCGCAGATCCGACCAAACCTGAACTCGCTATTTTGAAACTCCTTTGGCGCTCAAAAGAAATGAACGCGCGCCAAATTCATGGCGAAATCGAAGAAGACTTCGGCTGGTCCTATTCCACAGTCCGCACGGTGCTTGAGCGGATGGCCGACAAGGGCCTGATTTCCAAAACAGCAATAGACGGCGTCAACATCTATGAACCGCAGGTCGGAAAAGTTGCGCTCTTGTCGCGCATGATTGCAGATTTTTCAAAACGGGTTCTGGAACTAGATACCACACCCGCCGCCGCTTTCTTTGCCGAATCAAAACTGCTCAGCGACGATGAGTTAGATGAGTTGGAAGACGTTCTCAGAAAAGCGGAGAAAGAATAATGAGCGAATTGATTGAGCCGTTTTTCTACTGCTTGCTTGCGTCAATGATCTGGGCGCCGATCGTTTTTGTCGGCGCCGCCTTCATTTCGGGAAGAGAGACAAAGGCGGGCAGCGCATCGCCGCTCGCCGGGAAAATCTGGCCGGCTGCGCTGGTGCTCGCCGCGTTGCCGGTCGTTATCGCACCGATCGTTGCATCTTTCGGCCTTTCCCT
>JBCBSY010000508.1:0-1998 GCA_039818925.1 Pseudomonadota bacterium
TCCGCGGTTTCAAGACCATTGCGCGCGCGCTTGATCAGGGTTTCATGATCCGTCAACAGGCGTTTAACCATCTCTTCTGCGCTTGGCGGCGTCGTGTCCGCATTTTCAATGGCGGAAAGATCAGCAAACTGCTTGCCACTGGTCGGCGCAAACACACCAAGCGCACGGACACGTTCTGCAATTTCATCCAGCGCCGCCCACATCTCACGATATTGCTCTTCAAAGAGAACATGCAGCGTATGGAACTGCGGTCCGGTAACGTTCCAGTGGTAGGCGTGGGTTTTCATGTAGAGCGAATAGGTGTCGGCAAGCGTTGCGTTCAGCGCGTCTGCAACAGCATGGCGGGCGTTTTCGTCAATTCCGATATCAAGTTTCGTCATGGTGTTCTCTCCTTTTGTAATTCCTTTGTTGCGCAAGAGATAGGGTGCGGGAGATCAACAATCAAATTGATAATTTCAAAACGTTTATTCGAATTTATCGATGGTTCGGATTTGTAGGAACCGATGTCAGGTCAGCGCAAAGACGCGGCAAAGCGCTGAATTCGGGTGCAGGCCTCGCGCAGATCGTCGATCGCCGCCGCGTAGGAGACTCGGAAGAACGGAGCCAGCCCGAACGCCGTTCCGAAAACGGCCGAAACGCCCTCAGCCTGCAGCAATTCTTGCGTGAAATCCTCGTCGGTCTTGATCGTCGCGCCGCCTGGGGTCGCTTTGCCAATGGTCCCGGCGCAGGACGGGTAAACATAGAACGCGCCTTCAGGCGTCAGGCAGGAGATTCCATCGGCGTCGTTCAGCATTTGAACCACCAGATCCCGGCGCTCCTGGAAGGCTTTGTTTCGCTCTTTCAGGAAGGACTGATCGCCGTTCAACGCTTCGACACACGCATATTGCGTGATCGAACAGGCGTTCGAGGTCGATTGCGACATCACTTTCGACATCGCTTTGATCAGCGGCGCCGGACCGCCGGCATAACCGAGCCGCCAGCCCGTCATGGCGTAGGCCTTCGAGGCGCCGTTGACCGTCAGGGTGCGGTCATAAAGGGCAGGCTCAACCTGGGCGGGAGTGGCGAACTCAAAACCGTCATAAACAATATGCTCATACATATCGTCCGACAAAATCCAGACATGGGGATGGCGCAACAGCACATCCGTCAGCGCCTTGATTTCTTCGCGCGTATAAGCGGCGCCGGTTGGGTTCGACGGTGAGTTGAAGATCAGCCATTTTGTCCGTGACGAGATGGCGTCTTCCAGCGCGTCCGCCGTCAGCTTGAAATTATTGTCGGCTGATGTCTCGACAATTTTTGGCGCGCCGCCTGCAAGCAACGTCATGTCCGGATACGACACCCAGTAAGGCGCCGGAATAATGACTTCGTCGCCAGGATTAAGCGTCGCAACGAGCGCATTATAAAGAACCGCCTTGCCGCCGGGAGAGACGTTGATTTGCGCCGGCTCGTAAGAAAGGTCGTTGTCGCGTTTGAATTTCGCCGCGATCGCTTCCTTCAGCTCCGGGATGCCGTCGACAGGGGTGTATTTGGTCTTTCCGTTGCGGATAGCCTTGATCGCCGATTCCTTTACGAAGTCCGGCGTGTCGAAATCCGGCTCCCCGGCGCCCAGGGAGATAACATCCCGCCCCGCGGCTTTCAGATCGCGCGCCATCTGGGTGGCCGCAAGCGTTGGCGACGGCTTGATGCGTGAAAGGGCGATGGAAGCTTCAAAATCAGCCATGGTGATTCCCGGTCTGGAGGCGGGATTGGTTTACGCGTTTGTTGCGCCGCAACCAATCCCCTATGTTCAATTTTGTTCTTAGAGAGTTATGCTAACACATTAGCATAACTACTTTTTCCGGCCTCTTGGGGAAAACAGGAAATTTCATCAAAAACCGCAAGTTTCGATTTTATCGGCGCCGGCTTTGTGTTTTCATAAGCAAGCGGGGGGCGCAAGGGAGAGCCTATGATTGCGGAACTCCAGACCGCAATTTCAAAAGTTCCAAGCCGCAAAGCACG
>JBCBSY010000509.1:0-1992 GCA_039818925.1 Pseudomonadota bacterium
CCCAGTCCAGCGCCGGCGCCGACGCCACCAAGCTGATCTCGAAAGGGTTCTCGCGCTCCACGGTGACCGACAATCTGGTCATCCTGCGCGGCGGCGACTTTGACCGCTTGCGCCATTCCGCCAATGAGGATGCGCCTGCAACAGACGCGGGAGAAGACGCGGAAGACATCGAAGTCGAGATCGAGGAAACAGAGAGCGACGTGCGCGCCGAAAGCCCGCCGGAGATCGAAGCGCAAATCGCCAAGCTCGCCGATGCAGTCAATCAAAAGGTCCCGCGCGGCGTTCTGGCAACGCCGGGCAACGCCCGCGCCGAAGCCCGCATCAAGGGCTATGAAGGCGATGCATGCGCCGAATGCGGCCAGTTTACGTTGGTGCGCAACGGCGCCTGCCTCAAATGCGAAAGCTGCGGCGCCTCCACAGGTTGCTCATAAGAAATCGTTAACAATTCGCGATCCAACAATTCGAAATTTATCCTTAATCGAACGTTGACCCCCGCCCGCTTACCGTGTGAGCGAGAAAAACCCCGGGGAGTTTCCGCGATGAAGTTGATCGCGCTAATTATTGTTTTGATGATCGCGGTCATGTCGGTCGTGGCGACGGTGACGCCGGGCTCCAACGCGTACAAAAAATCAAATCCGGTTGCGGAAATCGGCAAGGAAATCGCCAGACCGCTGTCGCAGGTCGAACAGATCGGCCCAGAACTCAACAAGGTTCTCGACGGCGCGGGCGTGAAACTTCCCGGCCGCAACAGCAAGACGTCCAAAGCCGACACACGCCATGCCGTTCAGGATTTTACAGGCGAAGTTTTCGCTAATATGGATCTGCCGCGCACCAATTTCGCCAGTTCCTATGTCACCGACGCCCAGTTCAACGGCGCCCTGCTTGACGGCGCCAGCCTGGAAGGCGCTTCTGGTGAAGCGGTCAACTTCAATGGCGCACGCATGGCGAAATCAAATCTCAACGCCTCAATGTTTCCACGGTCCGACTTTTCCGGCGCCGAATTGCGTGAAGCTAAGGCCCGCGCTGGAGACTTTTCCGGCGCGCTCTTTGTTGATGCGGATTTTTCCTTCTCCAGCTTCGCCGGCGCCAATCTCTCAAAGACCGACTTTCGCGCGGGCTATGGCGCCGGCGCATCCTTCGTTGGCGCAAACGCCAGTGATGCGCGCTTTGACGGCGCCGATCTGACTGGCGTGCGTTTTGTTTCCGCCACATTGGACAAAGCGACATTTGCCGGCGCGGATTTGAAGGCTGTCGATTTTGCCGGGGCCCGCCTTCACGGCGCTGACCTTTCCGCCGCCGTCAACCTGACGGCAGAGCAGTTGGCGGATGCCTGTGTATCCGGGGATACGAAACTACCCGAAGGAATCGCCGCGCCGCGTTGCTGAAAATCCGGCGCTTAATTGCGCTTGGCGGAGAGGCTGCGGTTTTCGTCCTCGTTGCGATCTTCACGCAACGACGTTGCATCTAGCGCATCGAGTACGGCAAGCGCCGTTGCGCTCAGCCCGGCGGAGGTTGCGCTTTTGCGCACCGGTCCGGAAAACGCTTCTACAATTTGATGTGCATAATTGCGCACCGGCGAAAAGTTCCGGGTCGACTGGGTTTGCGCAATCGCCGGAGTTCCAGTTGTTTCATGCGCTGCGCCGCCCATGGATGATGCAATGGAGGCGACCACCTCGCCGACGGATTTTGCACGCTCGCCATCGTAGAAGACGTTGCGGTTTGCTGCGGCCGCCTGTGGCAAGAGATCGGCGGCTTTTACGCTCGACGCCGCGGACAGCAACTTCACCGCCCCGGATGGCCCGAGAAAGTGCGCCGTATAAAGATCAGCACTCGTTGCGGCTCTGCCGAGCCGGCCTTCGAGCATCATCCGGTTTTCGTTCGCAAGCTCGCCCGCCATGGCGGAAGCGGCTTCGGCGTTGAAACGCAAATCCAGGACTTTTTTGCGAGCCGCCGGATCAGCATTGCAAAGTGCCGGGCTTCGTCAGCGCCGAC
>JBCBSY010000510.1:0-1986 GCA_039818925.1 Pseudomonadota bacterium
ATCGTGAGGATTTTCAGCGCCCGTTTCGCCAGCATTTCCAGCAAGGCATAAAGCGTCGTTGTTTTGCCGCTGCCGGTGGGGCCGGTAATGAGCAAAATACCGTTCGGTTGGGCGATTAGGCGCTTCAGGGCGTCTGCGTTCGACGGAGGAAAACCAAGCGCATCAAGCCCGCGCGCCGCGGCGGGCTTTTCGAGAAGCCGAATGACGACGCTTTCGCCGTGGATTGTCGGCGTGGTTGAAACACGCATATCGACCGGCCGGCCCGCTATCGGAAAAGCAATTCGCCCATCTTGCGGTCGCCGGCGTTCGGCGATGTCGAGGCGAGCCAAAATCTTGAGGCGCGAGATAGCCGTCAATCCCTGCGCGCGGCTCAATTTTTCTGATGTGGTGAGCACGCCGTCAATACGGCGGCGAACAACAACATCGCGTTCTTTGGACTCGATGTGAATATCCGATGCTCTTGCACGCGAGGCGTCAACTATCAACCGGTTGACGAGCCGCACGGCTGGTTCGGCGCTTGCCAGGTCTTTCAGCTTGGAAGCATCGTCGGCAACGGAAAAACCATCCGCTGTTTGATTGCTTTTTGACTTCTCACTCTCATTATCAAGCATCCCGACCAGACGCTCAAACTCGCTTGCGGTGACGATGGCAGGTTTAACATTGGCGTCCAACGCAAAGGAAAGACCGCGAATTGCTGTTTCATCGCTTGGATCGACCATTACGGCTTTGATTATTTTTTCATCGCGAGCAATTGGCAAAATGCGATGACGATCAAGAAAATCCTTATTGGTGCGCCGAACGAGCTCGTCGGGGATTGACGTGACCACGTGGCGCAGTCGGCTAACGTCAAATTTCGCAGCGTAAAAATTGGCTAGCGCCTCTTCGCTAACAAGCCCCAGCTGCGCAAGGGCTTGATCAACCGATGCGTCAGTCTTTGAGAGCAACTCCGCCAAGCCAGGCTTGTCGCTTTGCGCGATCAAGCCAGCGTCGGCCAATTCATCAAGCAGAACCTGCGTTGATGGAGCGCGGTCCTGTCTATATACGGTTTCAAAAGGCATAATCTTTGGGGTCGCGCCCCATTATTTCTTCCCAATGACGGCCATGCCGAGAGCAAAACACGCGCCTAATAATGGTCTTTACTCTTCCGCCTGTTCGGTTTCGTAGTTGTGGGCGGCGGTGCAAAGCTGGGCGACGGTGACGCCGTAGCGGGTCTGGAAACTGTATTGCTGCTCCGGCGAATAGGCGTTGAAGCGCGTGCAGAGAGCCTCGGCGCCGCCGAAGATGCGGACTTCCGTGGGCGGGCAGTCGACGTTGGTCCAGCCCGCCGCTGTAAAAATGGAGACATCCTGCGGACCCATGCCGACGCTGAGCCGCGCGGCGTCCGCGGGCTTTTTTGACATACAAATCGGGGCGGCGTTGGCAGACGAATAGCTCATCAATGAAATGCTGGCTGCGGCGGTGGCGAGTGCTATTTTTGTGATCACGATCGTTTTTCCTTCTAGTTGTTTGCAGGTACTGCGCCTTGTTCTCAAACGCCGAAGCGTTCGTTAGGTGATCAGTGTACGGTATAAAATAGAAGAACTCGATGTTCAGACTATATTTGGGAAAGTTGTCTGTTGACAAGAGAGGAAGTTTTTTTTCATAAAACGCATATTGAAGACTGCGAATATCGAATGCCTGTTCAGTAAAGAGTCCTGTTGCGCGCCAAGAGCGCACGCGTTTGCATCTAATTTGTAGCCGTTCTGTTTCACATCAAGAGTTTGCGTCGCCCGGAGAATCCGCCGGCTTGCCTCAGGCAGGCCTTGCGCGGTTGCGCCTAGCGGTCGCTCTTGTCCAAGAATTGGAGCTCCGCCGTGGCGAATTCCCGCTGGCGCGCAATGCAGGCGCTCGGCCTGATTTGCGTCTTTTCGTTTCCTTTGCCCGCACTCACAAGCGCTATTGCTCAGATTTCTTATGAATATGACGAGCTGGGGCGGCTCGTGAAAA
>JBCBSY010000511.1:0-1978 GCA_039818925.1 Pseudomonadota bacterium
CTTTTCTGGAATGGCCTCATCGTGCGGCGTGAGATCTTCGTGGTGGAATTCAAACTTTATGGTCTCGCCTGCTTTACGAATATCGCCGCCGCCGCACAGCCACTGGCCGCGTTTTTCACCTTCAACGATCCACGACCATACGCGCTCAGTCGGACCAGGCAGAAGCCGCACGAAGCGCACCGAACCATCTTCAAAGACTTCACCGTAATTATTCATGATCTGTTTCCTCTCCCATCACAGCCTCCAGTTTATCGAGCCGTTCATTCCAGAACCGCCGTTGCGCGTCGAACCATTGCGCGGTTTTTTCGATCGGCGCCGGATTGGCGGCGACGAAGTGCTCCCGTCCGGCGCGCCGGCGGCGCACGAGTCCTGCGCGTTCGAGCGCTTTTACGTGTTTCGAAATCGCGTTCAGCGACATGTCGAACGGCGCGGCGATGTCCGTCACTCTGCGTTCGCCGCCGCCGAGCGCCGCCATAATGGCGCGTCGCGTGGGATCCGCCAGCGCCGTCAAAACGTCTGTCAGTGTTTCATCATCCGTAGCACAATATTCAACCATTTGGTTGAATATATGAGATCAGCAAACTGTCGTAAAGACCGTCCGGCAAAAATTAGTGTGCGCGCAGCGCCGCGCGGATTTCGCCAAGGGCGCGCCGCTGGCGACCCTCTTCGTCGAAGTTATCCGGCGCCAGCCAAATCTCAAAAGCAGCGCTGCAAGCGGGCCATTCACTGTCGATGATCGAGTACCAAGCGGTATCTCGGTTGCGCCCTTTCATCACCATGTCCTGACGAAACACCCCTTCGAACGCAAAACCCAGGCGCAAGGCTGCCCGTTTAGACCCCGCATTATCGTTATTACATTTCCATTCGTAACGCCGGTAACCAAGGTCATCGAAAATGTGCCGCGCCATCAGAAACATTGCCTCAGTCGCGGCCGGGGTTTTCTGCAGCGCCCTGGAGAAAACAATACACCCCACTTCCACCGATCCTGCTTCCGGGCGAATGCGCATATAGCTCGCCATGCCAAGCAACTGCGAACTCTGCGCATCGCGAATAAGGTGTGTTTTCCAACCGCCGCGTTCGACGACAAGCCCAAGCGTTTCACCCATCGCTTCAGCGCTTTCGAACGGGCCGATCGGGATATAGGTCCACAGATCGTCATTCGCCGCTCCTCCAATCGCCGCGAAAAGCGCTTCGAAATCGTCAGGAAAACGCGCCGGCGAAATCGTGACATAACGCCTCGTGACCGTCGGCAGGTCCGGGAGCGCACGCCGCGACCAGTCAAACAGATTGTCCGCCATAGATGCCTCGCAACAGCTTTCCGCGGGACATTAGACTGAACATGGAGGCAAAAAAAGCGGGCCGGTCAGACAATGCTGAACCGGCCCGCAAAGGGGAGAGAAATCTACCTAACCTTAGAACTTCATGCCGAAGCCGACACCGAACACAAATGGGTCAAGCTCAACATCAACGGTGTTGATAGTGCCGCCGGAATTCAGCGTCGCTGTCGTATCGATATCGATATACTTGACGTCGGCGTTGAAGAAGACCCGCTCAGACACCGGAATGTCGAAACCAACCTGCGCGGCCCAGCCGAAACTGTCATCAATATCAACGGAGGTTGGACCGACCGCATCTACCAATGGCGCCTTGGCGTCTTCGCTGTAGAAAATCGTCCAGTTGACGCCGAAGCCGACATAAGGCCGGAAAGCGGCGTCCGGAGCGAAATGATATTGCAGCAGCAGCGTCGGCGGCAGCACCATTGAGTCTGCGATTTCGCCAAGTCCAGCCAGTGATCCTTCGCCGGAGATATCGTGCGGACTGGTCGCGAGAATAAGTTCCGCACCGATATTATCCGTCAGGAAATAAGTAAAATCGAGTTCCGGCACAATGGCGTCATCAACCGATACGGTCGCGTCCGGGAAGCCCGGTTGTATTGGTGACGACTCTTCAGTCGGCGACACCATGATTGCGCGCAAAC
>JBCBSY010000512.1:0-1968 GCA_039818925.1 Pseudomonadota bacterium
AAATTGCGGTGATGCCGGTAATGCCGATCGTGGCGATAATGCCGGTTATTATAATAGCGGTTGCTATAATTCCGGTTGTTGTAGTGGCGGTTATTGTAGTGCCGGTCGCCCGCCCGATTGCGATGATTGTGATAGCGATCATGCTGCCGCGTGCGAATGTCCCGGCGCGCTTGTGAATAACCACGATCATAGGAGTTTCGGCGGATCTGACGATTCTCGCGACGATTATCCGCGCGCCGCTCGGCCCGACGGTCAGCTCTGCGATCCTGGCGCTGTTCGAATTGCCGATTATCACGGCGCTCCGTCCGACGCTCTTGGCGTTGCTCAAACTGCCGATTGTCGCGCCGTTCAGTTCGACGCTCCTGACGCTGCTCAAACTGCCGATTATCGCGGCGCTCTGTGCGTCTTTCCTGTCGACGTTCGCCACGGCGATCATTGCTGTCGCGGCGGAACTCACGACCGGTCATGCTGCGTTCGCCGCGCACGCGGTTGTCATTGGTGCGGACATCACGACGGCCGTCACGGCGCTCGATGCGCGCCTGGCGATTGCGTTCCTGGCGGGCATTGTCGCGTCTATTCTCAACGCGGTCCTGCGACGAGAATTGCGGTCGCCGCTCTCGATCAGCGAATGCAACCGGCGCGAGCGCGCTCGCCGTGAGGGCGATGGCAGCGACGCTGGATGTCAGTTTTGAGAGGATGGACATGTGTCGCCTCCCTTTCTCTCTTCAGGCGCCCCCTAGGCACCCACAATTTCGGCTGTTCGTGACAAGCCTTGCCTGCAACACTAGGACTGCTGCCTGAATTGACCCTGAACGGAGCTTTCATGTCCAATCGCGATCACGTCTTTGTGACGGATGCCATACAGATTCCGGAATGGGAGCTGACAGAGCGTTTCATCCGAGCATCCGGGCCAGGCGGGCAGAACGTGAACAAGGTTTCCACCGCCGTTCAACTGCGCTGGAACGTCTTGGCCAGCTCAATCCCGGCGCCGGTGAAAGCCAGGTTTCGACGGCGTTTTGGCGCGCGATTGACCCAGGAGGGCGATCTGATCCTGGAGTCCAAAGACCATCGCAGTCAGGCGCTGAATCGGGAAGCGGCGCGAAAACGTTTGGCCGATATGGTTCGAAGCGTCGCCGAAGCTCCGCGCAAACGGATCAAGACGAAACCGACCCGCGCCTCCGTTCGCCGTCGCCTGGACGCCAAGAAACAACGCGGCAATGTCAAAGCCCTGCGCGGGAAGATCAGCGACCAGGACTAGGCCGCGTCGGCGGCGCGAAACGGCAAAACGTCAGTGACGATATAGGTCAGCGGCGTGACGCCGTGCGAGGCGAACGTGATGTATTCTCCCGGCCTGAACGCGTGGTCGCCGAGACGGAAACCACTTTCATCCGGACCTTCATGATCCTCATCATAGTGAATGCGCCAATGGTTGCCATTATGAGTCAGCCAACCATCGGCCACTTCATCAGGATCAGGGTGAAACCGTTTTACTTCGCAGGCCTTTTTATGCGCACGCCAGCCTTGCAGATCGATTTTCCCGTCTGGGCCGAGCGGCGCGATGATGACATAGCCCTGTCGATCATCTCCGTCAGGGGCATCCTTGTTTCTCGCCAAACGCAGGACAATTTGTTTCAGCGCCATACTCTTCTCCTCGCCATTCGGGTTCGAGAAAGAAGGTAAGCGCGCGCCTGTCACGCGTGTATTGGGAAGAGTACCTATCTGAAGGGTTTACGGACGATCGATGGTGCCCGCGCGGTATGCGACGATACAATCCACGGCGTCTCGTTTCACATGACTATCAGTTTGCAGAATAGAGCGCCCTTCGCCAGTGAACCGATTATCGTCACATGTATTGTCATTGGCATAGTCGCCAGAATTGTCGCCGAAATCGACCGCATGGCGCTCACAACCCACCGCAGGGCGACGAAAGTGCTGGCACGAGAAGTGATCTATAACCTTTTTCCGCTA
>JBCBSY010000513.1:0-1957 GCA_039818925.1 Pseudomonadota bacterium
ATCCTTGTTCAGAATCTCAACCGCTGACGTCTCTTCGATATCGGCGGCGGTGACGACGCCCGGGGTTGATTTGCTGAGAACAAGACGTTTCGGCCCGTCCGCATGCATCCGCAGCGCCAGCTGCTTTACGTTAAGAACAATGTCGGTGACATCCTCACGCACGCCGGGGATTGACGAAAACTCGTGGACAACGCCGTCAATCTGGATCGACGTCACGGCGGCGCCTTGCAGCGAAGACATCAGGATGCGACGCAATGAGTTGCCAAGCGTCAGTCCAAAACCGCGCTCCAGCGGTTGGGCGACAATCGATGCTTTGCGGCTCGCATCAGCGCCCGCCAGCACTTCCAGTTTGGACGGGCGGATCAGTTCAAGCCAGTTTTTCTCAAGAATAGTTGTTGAATCCATGGATCGGATCGCTCTCTTGTTCAGTATCGTGATTAAACGCGGCGGCGCTTGCGGGGACGGCAGCCATTGTGGGGAATCGGCGTGACGTCATGAATGACCGTGACCGTGAGGCCTGCGGCCTGAAGGGCGCGAAGGGCGCTTTCACGGCCGGAACCCGGCCCGCGCACAGAAACGCTAACGGTCTGCAGGCCGTGCTCCATTGCTTTTTTTGCGGCGTCTTCCGCGGCCAACTGCGCGGCGTAAGGCGTCGACTTGCGCGAGCCTTTGAAGCCCATGCCGCCAGCGGAAGACCAGGAAATCGCGTTGCCCTGTTCGTCGCTGATCGTGATCATGGTGTTGTTGAACGAGGCGTTTACGTGAACGACGCCCGTAGAGATGTTTTTGCGTTCGCGGCGCTTGACGCGCGTGCCTGCTGCTTGTTTCGCCATTAATCCGTGTCCTTATTTCTTCTTACCGGCGATCGGCTTGGCCGGGCCTTTGCGCGTGCGGGCATTGGTATGCGTGCGCTGACCGCGAACCGGCAGGCCGCGACGGTGACGCAGGCCGCGATAACAACCCTGGTCCATAAGGCGCTTGATGTTGACCGCGACTTCACGGCGAAGGTCGCCCTCAACCATATAGTCGCCGTCAATCGTTTCACGGATCTGCAGGACTTCGGAGTCCGACAGTTCGCTGACGCGACGCTCCGGCGTGATGCCGACTTTCTCACAGATTTCTGCGGCTTTGGACGGGCCAATGCCGTGAATGTAGCGCAGCGCAATCGGCACACGCTTGTTCGTCGGTATGTTAACGCCTGCAATACGGGCCACGGGCTTTATTCCTTTTTCTTCGTTCTCCGCCCTCTGTCTCGGCTGGGCGAGCCGTCTTCATTCGATGGCTGGCGGCGCATCCTGCTGGGCAATTAGCAACCCAGCGAAAGACCGCTCCATGCAACACAGCCCGCGACGGCGCGCGCGGGTCATGCCCACGCCGAGCGAGCTCATCTCCTGTTGGCGGAGAGCGCGTAGATATAGCCCTGCGCGGCCCGCCGTCAACCGTCTTCAGGGCCTAAATCAGCCCTGAATCGGGTCCAAAATCGCATCGATATGGGCGGAGACGGCCTCAACCGTTTGCATGCCGTCCACACGACGCAATTTGCCCTGATCCTCATAAAACGGGATCAGCGGCGCTGTCTGATCGCGATAGACGCCAAGGCGCTTCGCGAAGGTCTCTTCGTTGTCGTCGGCCCGGAGCGAATCGCCCCTGGCCAGGGTCTCTTTGATCCGATTTCGAAGCCGGTCGAGCAGGGCTGACTCATCAACCTGAAGCTCAATCACGGCATCAACCGATAGCTCCTTCTTAGCAAGGATCGCATCCAGCATTTTCGCCTGAACGACGGTGCGCGGAAAGCCATCAAGCAGAAAGCCCTTTGCGCAATCGTCCGCCTCGATCCGTTCTTCGACGATGGCGGCGACAATGTCGTCATAGACGAGATTGCCCGAATCCATCACCGCCTTAGCCTTGAGACCAACCGGCGTCTCGGCTTTGACCGCTGCGCGCAGCATGTCGCCGG
>JBCBSY010000514.1:0-1944 GCA_039818925.1 Pseudomonadota bacterium
CAGGGACCTTTGACGCATGGTCCGCACGCCCAGATATCTGGATCTTGCCACGCGCCTGCGAAAAGCAATCCTTTCCGGCAAGCATGGCGTTGGCGATCAACTTCCCACCGAGCACGCCATGTGCGCTCAGTACAATGTCTCGCGACACACCGCGCGCGCCGCATTGCAGGTGCTTGAAGATGAAAACCTGATTGAACGCCGGCCCGGCCTGGGCACAAGAGTTATTTCAACCGGCGCACCACCATCTTTTTCTCAACCGCTTGGCGGCATCGACGATCTTCTTCAATACGCTCATGAGGCGAAACTGAACATCGCATCATCCGGTATGGTCAAGTTATCAGCGCGCGTGGCGCAAGCGCTTGGCGCACGCAAAGGATCCGGTTGGCTCATGCTCGAGGGCGTTCGCATCGCCGGCGACAAACCCATCGCCGCGACATCCATTTACATAAGCCAAGCCTTCGGCGCCGCAAGCGATCAATTCAGCGATCCCGACAAGGCCATCACAGAGCATATTGAAGCACTGTTTGGCGTTAGTGTTTTTTCCATCAATCAGACCATTCGCGCTGAACTGCTTGACCAAAAAGACGCGGGTGCGCTCGGCGCAGCGCCGGGTGGGCCGATCCTCAGAACGACACGGCGATATTACGACGTCTCTGAAAGGCTGTTTGTCATCTCAGATTCGCGCCACCCGGCGGAGCGTTTCTCTTATGAAATGGCCTATCGCCGCGCGGCGCAACCTAAATGATCCGCCGGTCTTTCAACGCTTGTATGTCTTTAAGGCTGTAGCCAATCCCTGCTAATATCTCAGCAGCGTCGCCGCCAATATCGGAAAGCGTAGCGTCAATTTCCGCCGGATCTTCACGAAACTTCAAAGGGGTCCCGACAAGCTCATTGCCGTCAGCATCAACAGAAATCATTTCACGCAATGCCGTATTTTGATCGTCAAAAGCTTCCTTCAAGTTCAGAACCGGCGCAAAGGCGACATCCTTATCTTTGAACCAATCAAGCCATGCATCTCGCGATTTCTGCTTAAAGGTTTCACGCAAGAAAGCCCGCAGCGGCTCCTGACCCGACCCCGGAGGCAAGGACGCAAAGCGGAGAAGGTCCAGGCGTCCCAAGGGATCCAGAAGGTTTTTTGCAAATTTCGGCTCCGCACCGCCAAGCACGACCCATTTACCGTCCGCACATTCATAAAGGTTGTACATCGCGTTGCCGCCCCAGGAACGTTCGTCCTTCGGTTGATGCGGCTCGCCGGTTGAAAAAATCCGTCCCGTGACATTCGGCGTCCAGGCAAGAACGCTATCCAGCATCGCGACATCCAGATAATCCCCCTGCCCGGTTTCACGCGCCTTCAACAGCGCCATTAAAACGCCGGACAAGGCCGTTAGCGAAGCAAGAGCATCGGCGACGGGCATGTGCGGCATGGTCGGCTTTCCGTCCTGCCCCTCATTCAACGCAATCATGCCGGAAAGCGCCTGCACGGCGAGATCATGCGCTGGTTTTTTCACGTAGCGCCCAGTTTGTCCGAAGGCTGATACGGAACAATAGACAGCCTTTGGATTAACGGCTTTCACCGCTTCATAGCCGACGCCCAAACGGTCAACTACGCCCGGACGAAACGCTTCGACGATGATATCGGCTTCTTTGGCTAACTCAAAAAAAATTTCCTTTCCTTCATCGGCTTTCAGATCAAGCTGAAGACATTGCTTGCCCCGATGTGTATTCCGGAACCAGACGCTTGCACCGTTTTTCTTATACCCAATATTGCGGGTCGGCTCTCCTTCGCCGCGTGGCTCAATCTTGATGACCTCAGCACCGTGATCCGCCATCATCAAAGTGAGCATCGGCCCCGGAAGAAAAAGGGAAAGATCGAGAACCTTTACGCCATCAAGTTTCATGAGGACTTGCCCAGAAGTTGCTCCGTATGCTCGCCAAGTTTTGGCG
>JBCBSY010000515.1:0-1944 GCA_039818925.1 Pseudomonadota bacterium
GCGAAACCGTGGAAAATGCGCTTTTGTACCGGGCTGCGGAACTCACCGTTGAGCGCGGTTTTGATTACTTCATCGCGATCGAAAACGATACGGAGGCGCGTCGTTCGTACTCAACGTCGTCGCCTGCATTCTATGGCCGATATGGGTACGGTCGCCCTTTCCACCGTCCCTATTACGGTTTTCCGTATTACGCCTACGGGTTTGGGTGGGGGCAGCCTTACTTCGACAGCTATACGCGTGAAGTCACGCGCTATTCCGCGGTGGCCTTCATTTCGATGTTTCGCGGTGAAAAGCCTGATGACAATCCTCAGGCGTTTGATGCGCGTGAAGTGATGGCGAATTTGCGGCCTTACGTACTCGGCGATCAGTCCGGCGCCGGGTACTGAGTCCGGCTCTTCCAGGCTTGACGTCTAAACAGCGCGTAGCACAGGCTGATCATCCTGAGCGGATTGTTCAGCCTGCGGCGTTTCATAGACAACGACAAAGCCGCGCGGGGTGTGGCGGGCGATCACGCCGCGCCGGCGCCCGACATGAATATCCGACCCGATCGGCGGGCGTCGTCTGGCGTCGACGGACACGCCGTTCACAGATGTATCGACAATCGTCACAAACAGCGACGTCCCGTCCGCCAGCCGGCAGGAGGCGCGCGTGCCGCCATCGCGGTGGCGCAACGGTCCGCGCCGGTCGCCAAGCCCGTCGGCAAAGTCGGGATTGGCGCGCAGCATCAGTTGTTCAATCAACAGATTGCGGCGGCGTTTCGAGAGCAGAAACGAGACAGCAAATCCATCCGGAAATGTTCGTGCGACAGTGCTCTCAATGACATCAAGGCCTTCGATCGTGATGACGGCGGCGTCACCCACTTCGGTTTTGGCGTCTGTGATTAGCGCCATATCGCCCGGAGAAATGTTAAGAAGACGGCCTTCATGCTCATCGACGGCGTTAATCACAATGCGCACGGGAAGATCGAGGCTGATCCGACGATAGCGCCGTGCTTCAGTTTTAAACATCGTATGGTTGTCCCGAATTACCTGCCTGCGCCGCCGCGTTGCAAATTACCGGCCACCCGCAAAACCTTTTCTAATGCGTAAGGCGCAATTTTATCGATGGGACAGGTTTATGCGCTGGGGTCAGGCGGCAAGTTGCCATGCGGTCAAGCGCTTGTATGGTTATCAAAACCCTCCTTGCAGATCACACGTGGAGTCGCGCCCCAATGACCAAAGACTTTTTTTGCTTTGCAGCGATAGGCTTGGCGCTCGGCGCTGTCGCTCATGCCCCGGCTGTCGCCGACGATGCCGATCCCTATTTGTGGCTCGAAGATGTGGAGGGGGAACGCGCGCTGGCGTGGGTCGAAGAACAAAACGCTCAGTCTCTTGCAGCCCTGGAAAGCGATCCGCGATTTCAGCCGATGTATGAAGAGGCGCTATCGGTGCTGACCTCAGATCAGCGGCTGGCGCTCGGTCAGATCCACAATGGCCATGTCTATAATTTCTGGCAGGATGACGATCATGTCCGCGGGCTGTGGCGGCGCGCATCGGTTGAAAGCTACCGGGCCGGGGCGGCGGACTGGGAGGTGCTGATTGACTATGACGCCCTCACGGCGTCGGAACAGCGCAACTGGGTGCGCGGCGGCGTTGTCTGTCTGACCCCGGACTATGTTCATTGCATGATCGAGCTTTCCGATGGCGGCAAGGACGCCGGCTATTGGCGCGAATTCAGCACCCGCGAAAAGCAATTTGTTGATGGCGGGTTTTATCTGACTGAGAGTAAATCCAATCTCGCCTGGCTGAATGCCGAGACGCTGATTGTCGGCGCTGACACAGGTGAGGGCTCGCTGACGGATTCAGGCTATCCGCGCCAAGTGCGGATTTTGTCCCGTGGCGCCGATATTGACACATCGCTGGCCTTACCTTCGTAAAGAATCGGCGCGGCTTCAATATCACCGCC
>JBCBSY010000516.1:0-1941 GCA_039818925.1 Pseudomonadota bacterium
CTGTTACGGTTGGATTGCGGATACCCCGCTCCATCCCGGAGATATAGGTCCGGTGGAGGCCAGCCTCCCAGGCGAATTCCTCCTGAGAAAGACCCTGCTCCTCCCATAAACGCTTGAGATTACGCCCGACGACTTTCCGGATGCCCATATTTGGAACCTCGCGGTCGGGATCGGGTGGCGGACAGAGAGGGATTCGAACCCTCGAGACGGTTCCCCGCCTACACGCGTTCCAGGCGTGCGCCTTCAACCACTCGGCCACCTGTCCTTTTAGGCCAGCGGACCTATCATCATGACCGGCGGGCGCGCAAGGCTTTGCCGGCGAAATTCCACGCCGCAAGGCGGCGGACAACGTGGTTAAGATACGGATTTGCAGGGCGCGCCTGGCCGGGCTAATCTGTCGCCCGTTAAGAGGGCGTTAACCAGTTGAGGGGGCCAGAGTATGGCGGCGTTTCGCGTAATCGCATGGGTTTTGGTGGCGGTCGCCATCGCATTATTGGGCGCAGACGGCGTCTCTTCCCTGGAATCGGGCGAGCCCGTAATGCGCTCCACGGAGATGGTGCTTAGCCTCATCGGCATTGACGGCGGCGCACTGGCGGCGAATTCGCCAGGCGGCGTGTCGCAGGCAATCAACACAATCATGGGCCTGCCATTGTGGGGCGTGCTCGGCGTTATCGGCGTGGTCTTGACCCTGATTTTCCGCCCAATGGAATAGTCAGTCCGGCGCGTCTGCAGAGGCGCGCTCTTGCATTTCCGACACAACTCTAAGCCGGTTGCATGTGTTCCTTCGCGCGCAGCGCCTCAAGCTTGTTGCGATAGCGCGTCTGTACGGTTGAGACGACCACCATAACAAAAATGACGAAATAGAAACTCGCTTTGGACATCGCTTCGACCTTGAAGTTGAAGAGTTCCATATGCGCCAAGTGTCCGCCTTCGCTGACAAGAAGAATGCCGACAATAAAAAGAATAAACAGACCGATCACCTCAAACATCCGGTTCTTCTTCAAAAATACGGAAACCTGATCCGCAAGCGCAATCATCAAGACACCGCTGATGATAATCGCTGTGGCGATCACCCAGACAACCTGCGTCAGCGCGATTGCCGACAGGAGCGAGTCGAATGAAAAAATCAGGTTCATGAACACGATGGTCGCAATCACCATAGGCACGGACTTCTCGCGGGTCTCGTCAAGATTCTCTACGTGATCGACCGCCAGCAAATGCATGATTTCTTTCGTGGCGGTGTACATGATAAATCCGCCGCCAAAAATCGAAACAATCGAATGGAAAGTGAAAGACGCCTCGAACACCCCGGAGAGATTGACGCCAAACAAGGGCTGGGTCAGCGCGTTGATCAGGCCGAGAACGACAACCATCAAGACAAGCCGCAGGACAATCGCAAGCCCGATGCCGATCCATCGCACCTTTTTTTGCTGGGCCGCAGGCGCCCGGCTGGACTCGATCGATATATAGAGAAGATTGTCAAAGCCCAGCACCGCCTGCAGCAGAATGAGCATCATCAGGGTGAAGATATTTTCCAGCGACAAAAGCGATTCCATGATCGCGCCCTCCATTCAAACGTTCCGGCAATGGGCCATGCTTCGGCAGCGCCGATCAAGCACTGATGCGATTGCCGACTGGCGCATAATTGCGAACAGGGACAGAACTGCGCGCCCATGAGAACCGTTCCACACAAAACTGGCGCGATAATCGCCATTATCCTTTTTGCGCTCGCCATTGGAATCGCCGGGCGTGCGCCAAGCGACGAACGCGACTGGGAGACGGGGCTTGCGCGCGCGCCGGTTTTCAATGCTGCTGGTGAAAACGAATGGACCTTGCGCAATATGCGCGCCTTTGAATTTACTCCCAACGGATCAGGCAAGGGTGGCTGGCGCGATACGGTCATCAACGCGGATGATCTGGAGACAGTCTGGTTTTTTGTTG
>JBCBSY010000517.1:0-1920 GCA_039818925.1 Pseudomonadota bacterium
CCCGAAGGAATTAAAAGGCATGCACGGCTCGCTTGCCTTGCCGATAAGCCAACGGCTGAAACTCGTACGGCAGTCGATTTACGCATCGCTCAAGTTTCAGGGGCATGTTTTCCTTTCCGTTTCACCAGACCCGCTTGGCGCCGCGATTCATGTGGAAGGGAAAACTATTTACGTCCCATCCGCGCTGCGTTGGAAACTCTACAGGAAAGGTTGGCGTGCGCGCCTTGATCAGCTCGAGCGAGAATACGGTGTCGGCCGGCATTGCCGCCTTAAAGAGGGCTCTGTCATTCTCGATATCGGCGCCAATGCGGGCGAGTTCGCGCATATAGCCGCGCGCCACGGCGCCAGAATTTATTGCGCTGAACCTGATCCCGCGGTTTTTTCTTGCCTAGAAGCCAACACAGCAGCGCTTGCCAATGCTTCAATCCACGACGCCCTGTTCTGGCATGCGAATGAAGATATCAGCTTCTACTCCGCACCGGCGCGCGCCGACAGTTCTGTTTTTGATGAGGGCCAGGGACCACAACTGACAAAACGTGCGACCACGGTTGAGCAATTTTGCGCTGACCAGGACATCTCTCAAATCGATCTTTTGAAATGCGACGCTGAAGGCGCCGAACCCGAAGTGCTGCAGGGGATTGGCGCAATGTTCCCTAAGATCCGCATCATCGCGCTCGACACCGGCGCGGAACGAAAAGGCGAACGCACAAACCACGCATGCCGGGAGATTTTAGAAGCGCACGGCTTTTACGTCATCGACGAAATTGTCGGCAAGCGTTTAATGACCTACGGCTTGGCGAATCCCGCCCTCTAGCGCGTTTTGATAATTATATAGATCACTTGATCCTCATCCTGAGGAGCAAGAATTCCTCGTCTTTCGAGACACGAGCTTCGCTCGCCCTCAGGATGAGGAATTCTTGCGTCTCGAAGGATGGGCTAAAAGTAAATCAGTTTCAGTTCAGTTTGAGCTAGAAGAATGCGGCGCCTAGCGGCGTAATTTTTTCGCATGCCATCGCAGATGGTCCTCAATGAAGGTCGCGATGAAATAATAGGAATGGTCATAGCCTTCCTGCAGGCGCAGCGTCAGTTCAATGCCGCGATTTGCGCAGGCCGCCTTAAGCAGTTCCGGTTTCAGTTGCTCCGTCAAAAAGGGGTCCGCCGCGCCCTGATCCACCAGAATCGCAGGAACATGCGCCCCATCTTCAATCAAGGCGCACGCATCATACTGGCGCCATGCCGGTTTGTCGGGCCCAAGATAACCGCTCAGCGCCTTCTCGCCCCACGGGCAATTCATCGGCGACGCGATCGGCGAAAACGCGGAAACAGATTTATACGCGCCGGGGTTTTTCAAGGCGATCGTGAGCGCCCCATGACCGCCCATAGAATGGCCGAAAATACCGGCGCGCGATCCGTCAACCGGAAATTCCTTTTTGATCAATGCAGGAAGCTCGTTGGCGACATAGGTATACATCCGGTAGTTTTTGGACCATGGCGCTTGTGTCGCATCGACATAAAATCCGGCGCCAAGTCCAAAATCGTAAGCCCCGTCCGGATCATCCGGAACGCCCTCCCCGCGCGGGCTGGTGTCCGGCGCAACGACGATGAGCCCGAGTTCCGCGGCCACACGCTGCGCCCCGGCTTTGGTGACGAAGTTTTCTTCCGTACAGGTAAGGCCGGACAACCAGTATAGCACCGGCAAGGGGCCGGATCCGTGTGCCTTCTCAGGTGGCGTAAAGGCGGCGAATGTCATTTCACAGTCACAGGCGGCGCTATGGTGTGTGTAAACACCTTGCTCACCGCCGAACATCTTACTTGCAGACAGTTTTTTCACTAAAAAACCACCACAGAGCGAATACTCTTACCCTCATGCATCAGATCAAATGCTGTATTGATCTCTTCCAGCGGCATGGTGTGGGTAAT
>JBCBSY010000518.1:0-1915 GCA_039818925.1 Pseudomonadota bacterium
CACAGTTAATAGCCGACAACGCCGCTATTCGCACCGCCCTTGAATGGCGTCCGCGCTATGATGATATCGATTTCATTGTCGAAAGCGCGCTGAACTGGGAACGCAAGCTGCTCTCGCGTGCGCAGGGCAGTGTGGATGAAGACTCCTGATGACGCCTAACTTGCCTTGGTCGCGCATTCTGTTCGGATTTTTGCTTGCGCTTGTGACCTTTTTAACGCTGACGCCCAATCCGGACGATACCGAGCCCGGCTTTGCGTTAACGCGCTGGATCGCGGATTTGCTTTTGGGGAACAGCGCGTTCGCTGACAAGATCGCGCATTTCCTCGCCTATGCGGCGCTCGGGGCCACAGCATACTGGGCAAAATTGACCGTATTCTCGCGGCGCATCGGCGCCGCATTTGCGCTCGCGCTTTACGGCGTTGTGTTGGAAGGGCTTCAGGGGCTCGGCGGCGTGCGCAGTCCTGAACTGGGCGATGCGCTTGCCAATGCGTTTGGCGCGCTTGGCGGGATCGCCGGCGCCGTGGCGTTGGGCGCCGGGCTGCAGCGCCTGAGGGCGCAATGAAAGCGGCGATCGTCATTCCCGCGCGCTACGCCTCGACGCGTCTGCCAGGCAAACCGCTGCTGAGCGAGACGGGCAAGCCGCTCATTCAACATGTTTACGAGCGCGCCATGGAGGCGAACGAAGCGGCGTCGGTAGTTGTCGCCACCGACGACGCACGCATCTTCGATGCTGTCCGGAATTTTGGCGGCAAAGCGGTGATGACCGGCGTCCAGGAAACCGGCTCTGCGCGGGTCGCCGAAGCGGCGGCCGCGATCGACGCGCAAATCATTGTCAATCTGCAAGGAGACGAGCCGGAAATAGATCCGGGCGCGCTTGACCGGCTGATCGGTTTGCAGCGCGAGACCGGCGCCTTCGCATCAACCCTCGCATGCCGGTTCAAGGATAAGGTGGCGTCAGGGCCGGGATCGCCTGAAGATGCGGCGGCGGTGAAAGTTATCCCGGGGGCGGCAATTGATGCCGCCGCATTCTGGGCGCGCTACTTCACGCGCAATATCTGTCCATGGCCTCGAGACGATAGGGACGCGATTACAGCGCCATCGCGCTACTTTCTGCATCTGGGGGTCTACGCCTTTTCCCGGCGACGGCTTTTCGAGTTTGCGGCGCAGCCGGTGGGCGCGCTGGAAGCAAGCGAGCGCCTCGAACAATTGCGTATTCTTGAGATGGGCGCGCGTATTGCGGTTGGCGTTGTTGACGATGGCGCTCCGGGGATCGATACGCCGGATGATTATCGGGCGTTCGTTCATCGGGTCAAAAAAGGCGCCGCCTGACAGGTGGGTGTGAGGGGGTGACTGCCGGCGGCGCCTTCTTTTAATCGATGCGGTGGGACGGCGATTACGCGAGGGACGCGTAAGCGTAAAACGCCGGATAAGCCGCAGCGATAAGAACTGTACAAGTGGTGACGATGGTGATCAGTCGGGCCATGGGTCTCTCTCCGTTTCTTGTTATGAGGGGGACATAGGCCTTGACTGTGAACAAAAAAAGGCAAAGGGCTTGCAGCCTGCCGCAGAAAAAAAACCATTCATCGAAAGCGTTTTCGTTGCAATCGGTTCGTCGTGCTGCGCGATCTTTTCGGCGCAGCGTCGTTAAGATTTTAACGATCTGCACTTGCCAACCGTGCACGCCACGCTGCTGGGAAAGCCGTTTCCGGTTCCTCGCGGACAGCACGGATCGCATCACCCGCGCGCGCGGCGGCTTTCACATCTGAATACGATCTGGCCTCGTCTTCGATAAAGCCAAGAGCATGCAGGCGCGCCGCCGCATAACCGGTCAATATATGGGAGTAATGCCAGGGAAGGGCGCCGGGAAAAGCGCTGTTGACCGCTTTCGCCAGTTCGTTGGTGCAGTTGGAGAGGA
>JBCBSY010000519.1:0-1910 GCA_039818925.1 Pseudomonadota bacterium
ATAGGTGGCGCCGCGAAATTCGATCGCTTGCACCAAAGCCTGATCGATCGCGGCTGCGCCCGCTGGTATGAGGGGCCATTGGAGACCTGGGAGTATCCGGCCTTGCGTGAAGCTGGCCGTGTCGCAGATCAGATCATTGAGAAATTGCTCGAGCTCCATCCACAGCCTGAGCTCAGTCAGCTCGACGACACCAAGACGGCTGCGCCGAATTGGCTTTAAGCGGTTAGACTTTGGCGCGGTATTGCCAGCTCAAGCGCATCCGCATCAGTTTCCCAGCACCAGCTTTCAGGATGCTGCAACAGAGCCCGGACGAGCTTATTGTTCATCGCGTGACCTGGCTGCCGGGCTTCATAGACGCCCGCAATGGGCGCTCCGGCCAGCATCAGGTCGCCAACGGCATCGAGTAATTTGTGGCGGATGAATTCGTCATCACTGCGCAAGCCTTCCGGGTTCACGATCTCGTCGCCATCGATGACAACTGCATTGTCAAGCGACCCGCCGCGCGCCAGTCCCATGGCCTGCAGCGCCTCAACATCACGGGCAAAGCCAAATGTCCGGGCGAACGCGATATCGCGGGCAAACAGACCCGGGATCAGACGCATCGCCATTTGCTGCGTGCCAATCGCTTTGGTCTCAAATTCAATTTTCGCTTTCAGCGTCAGGACATTGTCCTGCGATGGACTAAGGCGCGCCCATTTCACGCCATCCTTGACCTCAATCGTGTCGAGGATGCGAATGCGCCGACGGAGCGCGGACTGCGCTCTGACACCGGCTGTGTGGAATAGCTCGCAGAATACGGCCGACGATCCATCCATGATCGGCACTTCTGGACCATCAATCTCGACCAGCAAATTGTCCAGACCCATACCCGCACAGGCGGCGAGGAAATGCTCAACGGTCGCGACGCTCGCACCATCCTGATTGGTCAGCGTCGTGCCGAGTTGAACTTCGGTGACATGATCGCCCCGCGCGAGAATCTCAGATTCAATAGTGATATCCGTCCGACGGAATCGGATTCCGGTATTTACTGCCGCTGGCTTGATCACCATCCGCGCGCGGGCGCCGGAATGAACGCCAATACCAGCGCAGATCACTGTTGTGTTCAGTGTTGTTTGGTACTCTACTTTTCGCAAGGCTACTCTCCCTGTAGAGCCGCATAAACGCTCGGAATTTGGTTAATCACAACACAAGCATTGTTGCGCTTTGTTGCAGGGGCTCTCAAAAGCAAAGCCCTCCGGGCTCGGAGGGCTTTTGTGACGATTCTGTAAGGTGTTACGTATTCGCTGAACGCCGCAAGAAAGCTGGAATTTCAAGGTCTTCATCATCAAACGCTGCGGGCTTTGGATGATCATCCGGAGTCGACACAATGGCCGGTTTATCTTCTTCCGTATCATTGTCGCCGACGGTGTCTTCACGGCGCCAACCGAACAGGTTTGAGAACCCGGCTGGGCTGTCGGAAACCGGTTTCGCAAAGGCGGCATCGGCGCTGACTGTGTCGCTGCCCTGTTGGCTTTCGACATGCGCCGCAGGCAGAACGCGACCTCGAAAGTCCGGTCTTTGGTCCGGCTCAATTTCTGGGGTCGCCGCAGGTGCCGATGTCGGAGTCACGCTTGGCGCAGGTTGGCTGACGACAACCGGGATGTCTGGCGTGGCGGGGGCGGCGACGGATGGGGCAATCGCAACGGCGGCCGCTTGCTCGGCGACGCCAGCCGCAACGACTGACACACGAATGCGCCCTTCCAGTTCCGGGTCAAACGTGGAGCCCAGGATAATGTTCGCGTCCGTGTCGACTTCGCGGCGGATTTCGTTCGCCGCTTCGTCGAGTTCGAACAACGTCATGTCATAGCCGCCGTTGCGATTGCCCCATCCGTCGCCGCCCCCGCCACGCCAGACATCCCGGTTGTCGTCAG
>JBCBSY010000520.1:0-1904 GCA_039818925.1 Pseudomonadota bacterium
AATCAGCCTGTTGAGGTCGTAGGGCAATGCATCGAGCGTCAGCCGTTCCGTGCGCCATCGCCAGACGCCCGGCGCGGCAATATCCGGATCAGCAATATGCAGACGTAAAAAAAAGGGAAATCCTTCCGCTTCCAAATCGCCATGTGAAACGACAAGACCTGCCGCCCGTTGGTCCTCGACCCAGGCGGCGACGGCTTTTTTCATTTCCGCAGCGCCGGCGCGCCAAAGCAAAAAGTATCCCGCCATAATCACGCCGGCAATTGCGAAGGGCAGATACAGCCAGCGCCGTCTCAGTTTTGCCGCTTCGCCCGTCATGTGCTGCTTCCTTCGACAAGATCCGGCCTGGCGGATTCAATGCGGGCCTTGAGTTCGCGCAGGAAGGCCCTTCGGTCAAGGCCGGGCTCAATTGGCGGCAGGAAGCGAATGGTGATGACGCCAGGCGTCTTGCCGCCGCTTGGGTGGCGCCAATGCCGGCCGCTGTCATGGGCGACAGGAGTGCAAGGGGCGCCGGTCGCCGCGTAAACTCCAGCAACGCCTGGTTGCAGCGGCGCCTTTTGGCCCGGTTGCATGCGCGTGCCTTCGGGAAAGATCACGATCTGTTCGCCCGCGCCCGTGCGGTCTTTCGCAGCGCGCGACATATCGCGCAGCGCTTTGGCGCCGCCTTTCCGGTCCACGGCGATATTGCCAGAGCGCGCCGCCCACCAGCCATAGATCGGAATTTGCAGGAGCTCTTTTTTAAAGATCATCACGGGCTTTGGCGTCAGCGCGTAAAGCGCAATTGTCTCCCACATGGATTGGTGGTTCGCTGCGATTAACGCGCCGCTGACCGGAATGTTTTCCGCGCCTTCAATACGGTAGGAGACGCCGGCGATCCGCTTCAAGCCGCCAAGCGTCAGCCGCGCCCAATATTGAATGACGGCGCGGCTCGGGTTCTTGCCGAACAACATCATGGGGCTCAGGGCGACGCCCATCACAACCACAAGACCAATAAGGAAAACGGTGAATGCCGTCGAGCGGATACGCTGCATCATGGAGCTTCAGCGGCCGCGTGTCGGCACGGCCGTTTTGACTTTCGCCAGCAAGTATTTGGAATATTCGCCCGCAAGCTTCAGCGTCGCTTGAAACGATGTCGGCCGTCCCTTGTCGTTTATAAAACCGGACTGAACAGGAAAAGCAGTGATCGCCGTGTCTTTCATCCGGTTGCGGGTCACCGCCATGGCGCGCGGCATGTGGTATTCGGATGTGACTAGCACCACCGAGCCGAAGCGGTGGCTTTGCGCCCAGTCACGAAGCTCGCCCGCATTGCCTTCGGTGGTCAGCGCTTTGCGCCCGAGATCAACACAACAATCGAAGCGGTCTTTCGGGCCGATCCAGAATTCCGACAGCCGTGCAGCCGACGTGTCGGGATGGACGCCAGAGATCAGCAGGCGTTTGCCGGCCCCGTCCGCGAAAAGCGCCATTGCGGAAGATATTCTGACGCCGCCGCCGCCGGTGTAGACCGCAACACCGTCCGCTCCTGCGGGAACCGGCTGGCCGGGTTTGGGCAGGTTGACGACAAACAGAACAAACCCGCCCGCCCAAAACAGCGCGACTGCGGCCAGTATCGATGTCAGTCGTCTCACCAAGCCAATCCTCAAGAGCCAGCCTCGTCGCGCTAAAATAGCCGATCAGGGCGCAACCCGCCAGCGCGTCCGATCAAGCCATAACGGAGTTAATATTGTGCGCGCAGGGTATTCAAAACCGTAAGGCGCGCTGTGATCGCGGTGACAAGGCAGGTGGCGATCGGCGCCGCTACTAGCCAAAGCAAAAGCCATCCTGTCAAATCGAATGCAGGCACAAAAGTTTCCGCGGCGCCGCCTGTTTTGAGGGCAAGGCCCGCAAGCGCCAGCGCGGCAATGGCTGCG
>JBCBSY010000521.1:0-1891 GCA_039818925.1 Pseudomonadota bacterium
TGGCGGATGGATCGGCTTCTGCATCCCAAAGCGCGCGCAACAGATCTTTGGCATGAAGAATGCCAACGATATTGTCAGGATTTTCGCGATAAAGCGGCAGGCGGGTGTGTGCGCTTTTCAGCGCCTGGCGGATGATAGCTTCATTCGGCATGTCGATATCCAGCATCTCGATCGACTTGCGGTGAATCATGATCTCTTCTGTCCGGATCTCGTTGAGATCGAGAGCGCCGCGAATTAGATCGCGCGCTTCCTTGTCAACACGCCCTTCCGAGTGATGAAGATCAATGGCTCCCCGCAATTCTTCTTGCGCTGAAAAGACCGCGCTGTCTTTAGATACATCAAGCCCGCCAAGGTGCAGAACCCCGCGCACGATAAGTTGAACGACGCGGGTGATCGGTGCGAATAAAAAGACAACCCAGCGCATGACCGGCGCCACAAACATCGCGAATGCGTCGGGGCGTGCAATCGCGGCTGTTTTTGGGGTCACTTCAGCGAAGACAAGCACAAGCACCGTCATGGTTCCGGTCGCAAGACCGGTTGCAATTACAGAATCTCCAAAGAGCTGTACGAATACGCCTCCTGCAATGACAGACGCCAAAATATTGACGAGATTATTGCCGAGCAGAATGGCGCCGATCAGCCGTTCGCGGTCTTTGATCAGTAAATTGACCCGGCGTGCGTTAGGATTGCCGTCACTCTCCAGCATGTGCATGCGTGCTTTCGACGTCGCTGTAAGCGCCGTCTCGGATCCCGAGAAAAACGCGGAGATAAACAGCAGGAAGAAAATCGTGCCGATAGGGAGGAACAGGGATGGATCTATGTTTGGCATGAGGTGTTGCGCACGGTTTATTGGCCGGCTCTCTCTTTCAGGAAGTCAACGACTGTGTCGGGATTTACGTCTTTCTCGATAAACGCCTCGCCAATGCTTTTGGCGAGAATTAGTGTCAGTTTGCCTTGCTCGACTTTTTTGTCCTGCATCATATAGCCGGCGATATCGGCGGCGCGGATGCCGTCCTCAAGGTCATGAATCTCAGTGGGTAGCCCTTGCGCCGCAAGATGTAGTTTTACACGCCGCGCATCCGTGTCAGCACACGCGCCAATGCGTACAGAATAATCAAAGGCGAGCGCCATGCCGAGCGCCACAGCCTCGCCATGGAGCAATTCATCGGAAAACCCGAAATGCGCCTCGAACGCATGGCCGAATGTATGCCCGAGATTCAACAGCGCCCGCTTTCCGCGTTCTTTCTCATCCGCGCTGACAATCTCGGCTTTTGCTGAGCAAGAAACTTGCACCGCATGGCCAACCGCGGCCGCATCGCCGTTGAGGAGCGCTGCGCCATTGTCTTCGAGCCATGAAAAAAAGGATGCGTCGCCGATCAGTCCATATTTCACGACTTCTGCATAACCGGCGCGCAATTGCCGGGGCGGGAGCGTGTTGAGGACGCCGGTGTCAGCGATCACAACGCAAGGCTGGTAAAACGCGCCCACAAGATTCTTGCCTTGCGGAACGTTGATTGCTGTCTTGCCGCCGACTGCACTGTCGACTTGTGCAAGCAGGCTTGTCGGAATTTGCGCAAACCGGCAGCCGCGACGAAGGATCGAGCAGGCAAAGCCGGTAAGATCGCCGATCACGCCGCCGCCAAATGCAATGACGACGTCGTCTCTTTCAACACCCAGGTCGAGAAGGCGGCCGGTCAGCCTTTCGAGTTCGCTGAACGACTTCGTCTGCTCGCCGGGCTTCAATATAATCAAGTCCGTCTCGATTCCGGAGGCTGCGAATCCCTGCCCAAGGCGCTCGCCATGCACGGTGAAGACGTTCTCATCCGTCACGATCGCAACGCGCGGCCGCGGCAACATGGGCGCCAGCAATGCGCCCACGCTTTCCAACAAC
>JBCBSY010000522.1:0-1886 GCA_039818925.1 Pseudomonadota bacterium
AAGGGGTTGAGGAGCGCGCCCCCGGCGACCGCTGGGGCGGCGAGGACGAGCCCGTCCACCGCAGGCGCCCGCCCCTCGCCGACCGCGGAGAGCGCGACGCCCGCGCCCATGGAATGACCCAGTGCAAAAACCGGAAGGCCCGGATGCTTCGCCCGCGCCGCGGCAATTACAGCGCGCAAATCTGCGATCATGGTCTCCTCGCCGGCCCAGCGACCCGGCATTGGCGAGCGTCCAAAGCCGCGCTGGTCGAGGGCGTAAGTTGTGACGCCATATTCTTCCGCCCAGAACTGCGCCGGGCCATCATACATGTTCGCGTAATCGTTCATGCCGTGCAGTGCGACAATGACCGCACGCGGGGCCGGCGCCGCCCAAGCGCTCAGGCCGAGTTTCGCACCGTCTACGGAGCGAAACTGATTTTCTTCAATACTCGGCGACACTTGCGGCGCCGGCGCATCAGGAAAGGAAACGCAGGCGCTAAGGACAAAAGCCGCGAGTAAAACGAAAGAAACTCGAACAGGCGTCATAGGGAACACTGAAAAAGGATTGTTGAACGATGTGAAGTCGCCCAGCAAAACGCAGCCGCCTTATTTTGCGCGGTTCTATTCGCCGTCATATTCTGTGTGCAGGACGCGCTCACTCAGTTTCTCCAGCACCGAGCGGAACGCCGCCGCTTCTTCCGGATCGAGCGTCGACATCAGATCGTCTTCGAACGCCAGCGCCATCTCCCCCACCCGATCGAACAGGGCGCGACCCTCCTGCGAGAGCGACAGCATGGAAACGCGTTTGTCTTCGGGATGGGTTGCGCGATGAACAAAGCCTTTTTGCTCAAGGCTCGATACCGCGCGCGACACGGTCATCTTGTCCATGGGGGTTTTACGCACCACGTCGCGGGCGGCGAGCGTTTCCACCTGACCGATCACCGCCAGCACGCGCCATTCCGGGATTGTGATCCCTTCATCCCGATAGGCGCCGGCCATGCGGCCCGAAATCGCGTGACCCAGCGCCACAATGCGGTACGGCGCAAACTCATCCAGGACAAAAGCGCGCTTTTGTCCTGGCTTGGTTTTACGCGATACGCAGGCGACGGTCATGATCGTAGTTTACGCAGATTCTTTCAAAACGCCGCGGCGAATTTGATCTTCCTCGATCGATTCGAAAAGCGCCTTGAAGTTGCCTTCGCCGAAGCCTTCATTGCCTTTGCGCTGGATGATTTCGTAGAAAATCGGGCCGATGGCGTCCTGGGTGAATATTTGCAGGAGCAGGCCCTGGCCTTGCGTCGGCGCGCCGTCGATCAGGATGCGGTTTTTGCGCAAGCGGGCGAGGTCCTCCCCGTGGTCGCCAATGCGCTCGCCGACCTTGTTGTAATAGGTGTCCGGCGTATCCTGGAACGGCACATCGCGCCCGCGCAAAGCTTCGACAGACTTATAGATGTCGTCGGTGCCCAGCGCGATGTGCTGAATGCCTTCGCCATTGTAGCGCTCAAGAAATTCCTCGATCTGGGATTTCTCATCCTGACTTTCATTCAGCGGAATGCGGATCTTGCCGCAAGGGGATGTCATCGCCTTTGAAACAAGCCCTGTCAGCTTTCCTTCAATATCGAAATAGCGGATCTCGCGGAAGTTGAAGATGTCTTCGTAGTAAGCCGCCCACTTGTCCATATTGCCGCGATGCAGATTGTGGGTCAGGTGATCGATATAAGTGAGGCCCATATCGTTTTTCGCCGGGTCCGCGCCTTCGATCGGCTCAAAGTCCACGTCGTAAATCGTCTGCGCGCCATAGCGATCAACCAGATAAACATTCAGCCCGCCAATGCCTTCGATGCCGGGAATGTTCAATTCCATCGGACCGGCTTTGGCTTCAATCGGCTTGGCGCCGCGCTTCACCGC
>JBCBSY010000523.1:0-1881 GCA_039818925.1 Pseudomonadota bacterium
TCTTCGCTCGCCACATTGCCTGACGCGCCCTTGGCGTAGGGGCAACCGCCAAGACCGGAAACGGAGGCGTCAAACACGCGCACGCCTTCGTCAATCGCCGCCCAGATATTGGCGAGCGCCTGGCCATAGGTATCGTGAAAATGCCCGGCGAGCGCGTTGATCGGAACCGCCTTGGCGACCGTGCGGATCAGCGCTCGTGTTTCTTCCGGCGTTCCGACTCCGATCGTGTCGCCGAGCGAAATCTCGTAACAGCCCATTTCGTAAAGCGCGGCGGCGACCGGCGCCACTGCGTTTGGCGCAATCGCGCCTTCATAAGGGCAGCCAAGGACGCAGGATACATAACCGCGCACGCGAACCCCGTCGGCCTTGGCGGCGTCGATCACCGGTTTGAACCGCGCGAGGCTTTCTTCAATCGAGCAGTTGATGTTTTTTTGACTGAAACTTTCAGAGGCGGCGCCAAAGACCGCCACCGTATCGGCATTGACCGAACGCGCGCCTTCATAGCCTTTCATATTGGGCGTCAGCACGGGATAGGAAACACCCTCAAGCCGCTTGATGGTCTGCATCACCTCATCGGACGCCGCCATCTGCGGCACCCATTTGGGAGAGACAAACGCGCCGCCCTCAACGTTTTTAAATCCTGCATCGGCGAGCCGTTCGATCAGCGCGACTTTCGTCTCAACGTCGATGACCTGCTTTTCATTCTGCAGGCCGTCGCGCGGGCCAACTTCGACAAGAGTGATATGCTGGGTCATGAAGGTGTCAGTCATTCAGCTCGTCAGGAAGTTCGATTGTTGTGAGGCGCTTAGTCAACTTTTCCCCGAATTCCGTGCCAATAATAATCGACTCTGAAGTCAGTTCGGGGAGCTTAGTCACCAGTTTCTCTCCTACTGGGCTTTTGTAGAATTCGATAATGGCGTCCATTTCCTCAATGGTAAAATGGCGCTCATAAATAGAAGCAATCTGAATTGTGAATTCTGGAATCATATCGGCAACAGATTCTCGTGCTATCTGGGCATAGAGATCGAAGGTCAACCGGGCGTCGGGGTTCAGTTCCGCACGGGCCAGCTCGAATGACTGAGCAAGCGCTGTGTCCATAATCGAACGGACCATATCCTCGCCGCCGATAATCGCCATAAGTTCGAGAGATTTTTGCCGTATTGGGCTGATCTCTTCAGCCTGCGAAGATCCAAACTGGACAAGGAATATAAAAACAGTTGCGAAAATAAGTCTTTTCATAAAAACCCCACCGATCCTTATTGCATTGTAAATGCAGTTTATGCGTTTTCCTCAAACTCCACCAGCAGATCGCCGTCTTTCACCTGATCGCCGGGGTTGAATTTGTAGGCTTTGACGACGCCGTCATAGGGCGCCTTGATGGCGTGCTCCATCTTCATGGCTTCCATGACGAGCAGCGGTTTGCCCGCTTCAATTTCATCCCCCGGTTTCGCGGAAAGTAGCGTGATGACGCCCGGCATCGGCGCGGTCAGCGAGCCTTCGCTTGAATGGTGCGCGGAGATGCCGGCCAGCGGGTAGGGAAACGCAACGTCCCAGTGATCGGCGCCAATCCATATGCGTAGTTTATCGTTATGGGGGGCTGCGAAGGCGGTGAAGCTTGCATCGTCGATCGCCAGCCGCAACGCGCCGGCGCTGCTTTCTTTCCGTCCTGAATAGGAAAACGTGATCGGCGCCTGCGCGTCACGTCCCTCGCGTCGTGCGGCGGCCGACGCATCGGGCTCCAGCGTGATGTCCGTCGCCTCACCGGACTGGGACAATCTCATCAGGGCGGGGCGGCCATCATGCTCAACCCACATCACTTCGTGAGCCGGACGGTTGAGACGGAACCCGGTGAGGGACGCCCATGGATCGCGGTCTTGCGAA
>JBCBSY010000524.1:0-1879 GCA_039818925.1 Pseudomonadota bacterium
ACCAATTCCGCCACGACCGCACGTCCCGGCAGGGAGCGGCGGAAATAGCAAAAGCCTGCAATGCTGTGAACCCCGAATCGCAACGTTTTAGAGGCCTCGCGGATCGGGAGATAAGCGTGTAGCCCTTGCAGATGACCATTTTCCGGGGTTCCTCGCGCACCTGGCCCGGCGGCAAACGCCCGCACAGCGCCGTGCAGGATTGCGATCCCCCGATTTGACGATTATCTGCTTGCCGATGATGCGCTTTTCTCCCCAGCAAGCTGGCATTTCGCAATGACGTCAGCGAAATCTCCCAAAGACGGTTTGGCGCGCCTTCGCGCCGATCAGCCAATTGGCTGGGCGGTCTCCCCAGGCCGGATTGGTTACGAAGACGCCGTCTCATACATGGAACAGCGGTCGGCGGAGATCCGCGCCGGAACGGCAGACGAACTGGTCTGGCTATTGGAGCATGATCCGCTCTACACCGGCGGCACGGGCGCCAAACCGCAAGATCTTCTGCAAGGCGACCGTTTTCCCGTCTATGCCAGCTCGCGCGGGGGACAATACACCTATCACGGCCCCGGGCAGCGGGTCGCCTATGTAATGCTCGACCTTGAAAGACGGGGCAAAGACATTCGCTCTTTCGTTTACGGGCTTGAACAGTGGCTCATCGACGCGCTTGACGCGTTCAATGTCAAAGGCGAACGGCGCGACGGCCGGGTGGGCGTCTGGGTTGATCGCACGGCGCCCGGCGGAACCTTACGCGAAGACAAGATCGCCGCCATTGGCGTACGCGTTCGCCGCTGGGTCACCTTCCACGGCATCGCCTTCAATGTGGAGCCTGATCTCACCCACTTCACCGGGATTACGCCTTGCGGCGTCGCCGAATCCGGCCTTGGCGTTACCAGCCTTGTCGATCTTGGCCTGCCGGTGACGCTCGACGATGCGGACGACGCGCTTCGCAGAACATTTGAAAGCGTGTTCGGCCCGACCCTCGACGCATCCGCGCCTTCATGGTGAAATCATTAGCAACCTGAAGTGATTCCCCTCAAGGAGGCAGCCGATGGCCGACAAAGTACTTGTCACCGGAATTAGCGGGTTTATCGCCAAGCATGTGGCGCTCCAGTTGCTCCAGGCCGGATATGAGGTGCGCGGGACGATCCGGGCGCTGAACAAGGCCGATCAGGTCAAGCGATCGCTTCAGGCCGCCGGCGCGGATGTCAGCCGCTTGTCCTTCGCTGCCGCAGATCTCACCGAAGATAAAGGCTGGGACGAGGCCGTTCGTGACTGCGCTGGCGTCATGCACGTCGCCTCACCCTTCCCCACCGCTCAACCGCGCGACCGGTATGCGCTGATCCCGGCTGCGCGCGATGGCGCTTTGCGCGTCATGGACGCCGCCAAAAACGTCAATCGCATCATCATGACCTCTTCCATGGTCGCAATGATGTACAGGCCTGACCGGCCAAGCCTGGTAACGATAGGCGAAGACGACTGGACAGAAATCGACTGGCCGCGATTGTCCGCTTACATCGTATCCAAGACGGCCGCTGAAAAGGCGGCCTGGGACGCTGCGGTGATTGGCGGCTACAAACACCGGTTGACCATGGTCAATCCCGGCCTCGTTCTGGGGCCGCCGCTCGATGATGACATTGGCGCGTCACTTGATGTCGTGCGACTGTTCATGAAGGGCGCCTATCCAGCGCTGCCGCCAGCGTTTTACCCAATTGTCGATGTGCGCGACGTCGCCGCGCTTCACGTAAAAGCCTTGCAGACGCCGGAAACCGGCGGGCGCCGTCTGATCGCCGCCGCGGACACGCTTTCGTTGAAGGGCGTCGCCGATATTTTGCGTGAGGCGTTCCAGCGCCGCCGCCGCGTCGATCACGGCGTCGCGCGCCGGCCG
>JBCBSY010000525.1:0-1873 GCA_039818925.1 Pseudomonadota bacterium
CAGGTTGTCGACCGGCGCTCTGGCCTTGTTGAGCGCCTGCGCCCCGCCGCACCAAGCGAGTCGTCTGCCGAGACTTAAAGCACTTTGTTATCAGGGCCTGACAAAACCAATGAAAGACAATACCAAACTCACCGTTTCTGGCCGTCCGCATCATCGACCGGCGCATCCGGTGAACACGCCGGTCGAGCGCGCATCGACCTATCTGTTCCCGACTTATGACGACTATCTGGAGGGCGCCAAGGCGATCACCTATGGCCGGCTTGGTACACCGACGCACCGCGCTTTTGAGGAGGCGGTGACGGCGCTTGAAGGCGGCTATGAAACACGTCTTGCCTGTTCCGGACTTCAGGCCTGCAACGCGGCGATCCTCGCTTTTGTCGCTGCTGGCGATCATATGTTGATGACAGACGCGGCATACGATCCGACACGTAAGTTCTGTGAGAAATTTCTGAAACGCTTCGGAGTGGAAACCACATTTTACGATCCGGTGGCCAGCGAGGAGGAAGAAATCACGGCGCTAATGCGCGACACCACCAAAGTCATTTTTGCGGAATCCCCCGGCTCGCTCACCTTCGAAGTTCAGGATCTGCCGATGCTCGCCCGTGTCGCCCATGCCGGCGGCGCGAAGCTTGTCGTCGACAACACCTGGGCCGCGGGATATTTCTGCAAACCGATTGCGCTTGGCGCCGATGTCAGCGTGCAGGCGGCGACAAAATATCTTGTAGGTCATGCGGACTGTCTCGTCGGCACGATCACCGCGGCGGACGAGCAGACAGCGCAGAAAATATACTACGCTTTATTGCAACTCGGATCGAACGTGTCAGCGGATGACGCATATCTTGCGCTGCGCGGCATGCGCACGCTGTCGACACGGTTAGAGCGCCATCAGGCAAACGCTAACGAGCTTGTTAAATGGCTGAAGAAGCGCGAAGAGGTCACACGGATCATCCACCCGGCGCAAAAATCCTGTCCTGGTCATGCGCACTGGCGGCGCGACTTTACCGGCGCTTCGGGTCTTTTCGGCGCTGTGTTAAAGCCCGTTCCCCTGCCCGCGCTGAAACGATTTTTCAACGCCTTCAAAATTTTCGGAATCGGTTTTTCCTGGGGTGGTTATGAGAGCCTCGTTCTCCATACCCATCCTGAAAAGTACCGATCCGCCAGCAAATGGGATGAAGACGGCGCCGTCTTGCGCATTCATGTGGGGCTGGAGGATGTTGAGGACCTTAAAATCGACTTCGAGCGGGCTTTCATCGCGCTGGAGAATACGTTGAAATAGGCGGAATTCGCCGGTTAGGATTTGTCATGCGCACGATTGCAGCAACGATATCGTTCATCATGTTAGGCGGGTGTCTTTCCGCAGGGGGCGGCGCCAGAACTATTGATGTTTTGACCGACCCGCCCGGCGCACAGCTGACTATCGAAGGCGTCGGCGTCTGCGAGACTCCGTGCTCCGTAAAACTTGACCGCCCGCGTCAGGCCCGGATCGCAAAGGCGGGCTTTGTTGCGACCACAGTGACGTTAACGCCGGACCGGCGGGCCTTGACCATCCCACTTGAACTCGCCGCCGCCAGTGAAGACGTTGACGCCGATGAGCTGCCGCACCTTTAGAGCGTAACGCGCCTGGAATTGGCGACCCCGGTAGGACTCGAACCTACAACCCTCGGCTTCGAAGGCCGATGCTCTTTCCAATTGAGCTACGGAGCCAGCTTTCCGGTGATAACCGCCCCGGCGACGAAATTCGACCCCAATTTGCGCCCTGCGTCCGTAAAAGACTTTACATCTGGCCCGAGATGAAGGATCAGAGCGCTTTTGACGCCGTCGGCGGGGCGTAGCGCAGCCTGGTAGCGCATCTGGTTTGGGACCAGAGGGTCGC